>JAEZJZ010000098.1 GCA_023436245.1 Bacillota bacterium
AGGGGTCGCATGCATGCGACCCGCTGGTGCATCGCAGCCTATGGATAGCATTTGCTCACCCAAACGCGAGGGAGACGACAACCGTCGTCTCCCTCGCGCTATTCAGGCGGCGCTATTGCGACATCCCCTACTGTGTTGCCGGCTGCGGTTTGTGGTATCATGGTAGAGCCTACTAAGGCCACAGGAGGTTTTGAGAGAATGAAACGGCAAGGAGTAATCATCGGCGTGGCGATTATGCTCACCCTGGTGGCAATGGCGTGGTACCTGGGTTGGCAATTGCATGAGGCGCAATTGGCCAGGGTTGCATCGTTTGCTAGCTACTATCAAGTCCTGAATGGATATCTACAGACCACCAGCAAAGGTCTACAGTCATACAGTGAGTCAAACTCGCCGGACGTGTTGCACGAAGCTGTGAGTGATATGCAGACGGTGGAGCGCATGGCCTTTCCGTTGTTAGGCCTGGCTCCGAAGGCCATGTCCAGCCTGTGGTCGGAGTTTCTTGATCACGACTGGAACATGGTCACCAAGTCGCTTAGCCTGCTGGCTACACAGGGCGAGTACTTCAGCAACAGTGGGCTACCAGAGGATGATCGACTGTTCCTGCGAGATATCAATGGCAAGCTCCAACAACTCGCCGAGCTGATGGATGCGCCGGCCGTATCCGAGGGGGTTGCGCCCGGCGTACGCATCCGCTTGGATCAGTTGATGGAGATGGACCGCCTGGCTGGAGAGTTGGCGACAACAGCGGACTGTTACGTCAAGAGCGGAACACTGCCGAGCAGATTGCCGACCCCTAGGATCACCTGGCAGCAGGCGGAGCAGATAGCGCGTGAGGCGATGCAGTTGACGGATGGCGAGTGGAAGCTGATCGGCAGCGAAAAGCACGTCACAGAATTGCGTCTGGGACGAGACTATTACTACCTGCACTTTGAGCCCACGACCGACTACGCTGGCGCCATGAAAGGCGCTGTCGCCGGCGTGGATAGACAGACGGCAGAGCTGGTTCGCATGGAATGGACGGCGCAGGCTCCAGACGAATCACACCTGGCATTCTCGCAGGCGGATTTGGAGCAGTTGGCGTTAGCGGCCACTGCGCACTTGCCGGGTGAGAAGAGAGTGCTCACGATCTACAGCGAGAACGTGACTCAGCCGACCGCCATCGTCGTACCGATGAAGAAGGATATCCCCATGTTGATTGACTATGCGCAGCTGGCTTTTGATCCGGAAACCGGCTCGCTCACTCGATGGGAGAACTACAGTTGGGGTAGTGAAGCTAAGAGCATCACCCCGCGGGTCAGTGCCGCTTCGGCCCAGGATCGGCTGATAGCACAGGTGGACTTGGAGTTGGTGCAGATCGAGGACAACGGCTTGACTGTGATTCTCTCGCCCTATACACATCAAGCGACACTGGTCTATTGGTTCACGTCGATTTCAGAAGACGATCAGGGTAGACGACTCGAAAACCAGTACTTCGTGAATGCCAGAAACGGCAAGTTGGAGCGCACAGGATTTGGCTGGTAAGAGCAGGCGACGCCTTCTGAGAGGAGGCGTCGCCTTTTGCTCATGCTGGCAAGGGATTTGGTAGCACAGGCAACTCAGTCCGCGTACCTGGTGAGAGGAGACTGTGGCAAGCAAGACCGCCTAGAGAGTGGTTCTTCACCCACCGTAGCTCCCGCAGCATGCGAGAGCGTTCAGATAGTCCGATTTCCTTGGGGTCGTAGCACCACAGCATGCTGTGGTGACGGGATCGGCTCGGCATGCCGAGCCCCTACGGGGCACAAACTGAGCAGTCTCGCAAGTAGCAGGCGCATTACGGTAGCTCCAAGTAGTCCTGTGGTGCCAGGTAAGCCAGTACCCCCGCGGGAATGGAGGGTGTAAGCCCGGCCTGGGGGAGCAGGAGGAGCAGGCGGCAGTGGTCTCGTCCGGCCAGGCCACTGATCCTGGTCTGCAGTCTGCACAGATGGTCTCTGCTCAATAGTTCTACTGCCGGGTTTTCCCAGCAGACGCCAGCCAGCGCTGGCGCCGTTCTCTCCACCAGCATCCTCAGGCCGTTGTTTTGGATCAGCAGGTGATCTGGGTAGAGTGAGTGCAGGTTGCGGATCAGAGCTGCCGTGCTGTCAACCAGTTCAGCTCGCAGCAAGAGAGGTCGCTCGCTCGATTCCGCTTGATCCACGGTGTCTAGAAAGAGCCCGTCATATCCTTGTGCAAGCAGTTTGCCTGCTCGGTGAACGAGCATTCGCTGACAGCGATATGAGCGCAGGTCAAGCAAACGGCCTCCATGCTGCTCATTTGTCAGCGGTGAGCCGTCATGCTGGAGGTAGTCATCTGGGTGGAGAAGCCTTGTCCACGGATCCCAAATCGGCAACTCCAGCAAGCTCAGGTAGGCGAGCAGGAGGGTGCTGGCTGTGCGCATTTTGGCCAAGGAGCCGTC
Organism: Bacillota bacterium; assembly: GCA_023436245.1. Taxonomy (GTDB): domain Bacteria; phylum Bacillota; class UBA994; order UBA5500; family UBA5500; genus JAEZJZ01. The sequence continues at coordinate 2,432 of JAEZJZ010000098.1, forward strand.
GGTCTGACCCAAAGCCTCGACCACAGCCACATCATAATTTACCAGTTGCTCAGCTCGTTCCCGCCCGTAATATACAACCAGAGAGCGGGCTGCTTGCCAACGACGCAGGCGGTGATCCGGTTTGCTCATCGTTCCTGGCGCGAACGGTAAATGTACTCCGTATAGACCATGCAGGAGGCGCAATCGCCGTCGTGTGCATTGCAGTCTGCAGCGTGAATTCTCCAGCAGTTGATCTCCCGATGAGCATATGCTGGACAGGACTGCCGAATGCCATCCGGGCAACAGAGCATCACCCAGCAAGGGGCCAGCGGTTGGAACGGATCTGCCAAGACGGCCGCCTTCTTCGCATACCAGTCAAGCAGCCCCTGCACCACTCGTGGATCCAGTTGTTTGCCAGCATCGCTTTGCACTGCTGCGATGGCCTGCCCAAAGTATAGTGGTCTGCGGTAGCTGCGCCCACTCAGCTTGGCCACAAACAAGTCAGCGGCCGCAAGAATCCTACCCTCCAGCAGAATACCTTCCCCTGCCACACGCAGCGGGTAGCCCTGGCCGTCCCAGCGTTCGTGGTGCTGCCTGACAATGTTGGCTACCTGCACGTCTCCGATTACGGACAAAAGCAAGTCCGCTCCAAAATCGGGGTGAATCGCCACCAAAGCGTGTTCCTCTTCGCTGTATAGTCCCGGTTTGCTCAGTACTCCGGTCGGGAGCGTGGCCATACCGACGTCGTGCAGCAACGCAGCCAGTGCCACATTGCGGCAGCTAGCCTCCGGCAATTGCAGTTCCTTGGCGATCGCCAGAGCGTAGCGGGCGACAAGCTCGGAGTGACGGCCTGTTTGGGGCAGCAGTCGTTCGGTGGCTTCTATCAGCGCCCGTAACCTTGAAATGGGAACCGGTGGCACCCGATCTGCTGCCTCGCCCTCTGCGGAGATCAGACTGGCGATCCCGTGCAGTAGGACCCCCTGGAGCAGGTCTTGGTGTTCTTCCGGGATCATTGGCTGCAGAGACCAAAGCAGTACGGCCACCCTGTACTGCGGAATGGGGGCTCTGAGCAGTAACAGGTGATCGCCGAGCATGACCACTACAGGGGGAACTTGGCTGTAGAGCACGGTACCCGGCTCGAATCGCAGTCTATCCCTCCCGTCGAGCAGTGCGAACAGATCCGAAATTGCGCTGCTGTCCTGCAGGTCCTGCTCCGCCTCCTGGTCTGTGGCAGCAAGCAGACGAACTTTTCCATTCTGCTCGACTATCAGCGCGCTCCCGTCAGAGTGAGTCAGTTGCTCCAGCAAGAGCAGCAACCGCTGCAGCGGGGCTGGGTTTCTCAGCTTGGCCTTGGCTTGAGCCGATGCCTGTTGCTTGGTCAACTTGGGGGAGTTGATGCGGGCGGCGATCATAGCTATCACCGGCCCGACTGTCTCTTGCCAAGAGCTAAGTTCCTGCGTTTGCTTTGGCGAGCATCGCTTCGCCGGTCCGATGGTCACCAGCCCCGAGCCTTGCCCGATCGGAATCAACAATTCCGGGTGTTCTCTGTCTGGGCGAAGGGTGATGCCGTCAGGCACTACCTCGCTGTTCAAGGTGAGGGGGGGGAGATAGTGATTTTGGTCGTAGGAGGTGAGGCGGCTGTAACCGATCTCGATACTCCCTCCGCCGTCATGCTGCTGGTACAGCGCTCGCAGGCGCAGGGCCTGACCGGATGCTTCCAGCAAGTAGCAGGCGTAATATTCCGCCTGCATGATCTGGGAAATTGCGCGCAGGAGGGGCAATAGTTGCGCTTCCGACGGATGGTCATCATTCAGAGTTCGGAGCATCTCCAGCACACACTCCAGGCGCTTCTCTACGCGTGTTCGGTGGACTGTCGCCCGCCGGTGGAGACTAATTGCCAACCACACGCACAGCAGGACCAGCAAGGCAGCTACCAGATGCAAAGTATCGAAGCCGTTTGGAACCAGTAACTGCTTCATCACTACACTCCTCCTATCCCTCGCCTTGCCCAATCACTCTCCGAGACGCCCGCCACCGTGAACTCTGGACCACTCTCCGGCCGTTTCCTCGCGCTGTTCTGCTTGTTTGGGGGATTTCTGCTGCTGCAAAATCGCCAGCTGTTGCGCTACCTCGCGCAGGCGGACTTGTAACAATGAAAGCTCCACCGCATGCTGGAGCAGCATGGCCAGCAGGCCCACCGTGGAGAGCAGTGCCAGCAGGGTAGCGGCTTCTCCACTCCCCAGCAGAGCCGCTATCCGGGCGGCAGTTTGAGGAAAGGCCCAGAGTCCCAGACAGACCACCGCTCCTGTCAGCCAGACCAGCGTGTTCCGTTCGTTGAGCCTACCCGCAGTTAGTTGGCGGAAGGCCATAACGAACAGGAGCAACCCGGAGATCAAAGCGATTATCCTCAACGTTCCCCACCCCTCTCCGTCTACTGAGCAGGATTGTACTGACGCTGATCAGCGTCTTTGCCACATAATAGAAACCCTTTAAGCCAAAGAACAACTGACTACGTCCAGACATGCGTCGCCGGATGTTGGCCGGGATCTCCGTCACCCGCAGCCCAGAACGGATCATGTGCAGCAAGATATCAACATCCGGATAGTCTTCCGGGTAGTTTCCCATGCGCGAGTAGTAGGTGAAGGCACGTCTGGACAGCCCGCGCAACCCGGAGGTAGGGTCGGTGACCACCTGTCTGGTGGTGCATCTGACCAGCCAGCAGAGGAGGCCAATGATCAGTCTCTTGCTGACCGACAGATCCTCTGCACCTCTGCCCAGTACGCGCGATCCAACGACGACATCTTGCCCGTGGCGTCTCAGCGTTTCAACTATCGGCCGGATGTCGCGCGGGTCATGCTGACCGTCAGCATCGAACTGCACGACATAGTCATATTTCCTGTCTACCGCCAGCTTGAAGCCGGTTTGCAGGGCGCCGGCATATCCCTGATTGAAGGGTAGACGGAGTACCGGGGCGCCGGCAGCCAGTGCCCTATTTGCCGTCTGATCCGTGGAGCCGTCATCAACTACCACCAGGTCATAGGCAATGCCAGTGGCGCGTATCTCCGCAATCACTGTAGGGATATTGCCTGCTTCGTTATGTGCTGGAATGACAATCAGACATTTTTCCTCATGCACTTTTCAATCTCTCCTTCGGCTAAAGCCAGATCTTTGCTGGTCGGTGCGCTCGTCCGAAAACGCACTACTTGGGACGTCCTATTCCCAGGAAAGCGAGAATTGGCCGCAACAGCCGGGCGCGGCGGAGGCCGAGCATCCAGCTGATCGGCAGACATAAGGCAGAGGCGAACAACCAGATCGTGCGGCCGAGCGGCCCTTGCTCTGCGAGGGTCGGCCAAGTCAGCGCAGACGTCAGGAGGGCTACGGCAAACGGCAGATGTCCAAGCAGCAAACTTGCAGCCTGTGAACGGAGGTAATTGCCGAGTCCTAACCCAACTCGCTTGAGTAAGTACAGCGTCAGCAGCGCGCTAAAGGCTGCGCCGAGAGCTGCCCCACAGCCAAGACCTCGTGGTCCCAGGACAGCCACCAACCATCCGTCAATCAGAAAGGTGATGCCTGAGGCAAACAGGCAACTGCAGGCCGGAACCAGCAGTTGTCCCTTGGCCAGAAAGAGCCGCTGCCCCAGCATAACAATGGCCGCCGGCGCGAGCGAGAGCGCATAGCCGGTCAGGATTTGCGACGTGTACAGCACCGATGCGGGACCGAAGTTGCCATGCTGCATCAGCACAGTCACGATTGGCCTGGACAGCACAGCCAGGGTCAACCCAGTCGGAATGGTCAAGAGCAGCGCCAACAGCAGGCTTTCCTGGGCCAGTTCGGACATCTTGGCGCGGTCACCAGCAGCGTGCAGGGAGAGGGCTGGAAGCGTGACCATGGCTAGAGCAGAGACAAATGTCCAGAGAGGAAACTGCGCCAGGCGGTAGGCGTAGTTCAGAGCGGAGATCACGCCTTGGCCCAGTCTGCCAGCCCAAAATCGCTCGCCAAGCAGCATCAGTTGCGTGGACACGGCAATCAGCAGCCAAGGCAGTAATTGTTGGCTTGGCCGATACGGTTTATCCAGATCTGCTGGGTGAGAAGAGGCGTGCACCGCCAGCTGCCTGGCAGCTCCCCAGCCGACCACCAGCAGCGCGCAGAGTGCCGCCAGCGACAGTGCCGCAGCAACAAGGTAGATACCAGAGTCAAGCGAGGTTGCTGTCCGACAGAGTAGAGCCAGCACCGCAAGCAGCACTCCGTTTTGGATCACGGGTCCTAAGGCAGACAACAGGAATCGCTGCTGCGCCTGCAAGACGGCGCTGGCGACAGCCGTCAGCGGGTACAAGACCATGATCGGCAAGATGACACCGAGCAGCTCGCCCGCCAACGACCCGGCGCTAGCGCTTTGTTTGTCAGCGATCAGTGCCAGCAACGGTGTTCGCAGCCAGAAGACTAACCCCGCCAGGAGGATGCTCCCCAGGCAAGTCGGTAGCGCATAGCGCCTAATCACGACGCGCCACAGCGCATTTGTGCTGCGCATAGCAACCAGGGTCGGCACCAAGGCGGTCGCCAGAGCCGCCGCCAGGATATTGCTGCCGATGGCATCAGGCAGGAAGAAGGCCAAGAAGAACGCATCAGACTGCCAACTCACGCCCAGATAGGCTGCCAGCAGCAAGTCTTTGGCCAGCACAACTCCGGCCAGCAGCAAGTTGAGCGTGACCACGGCCCGAGCGACCGGAACGTTGGTTGGGGATTGTTCTTTCGCAGGAGAGCCTGCTCTGAGCGGCTCGACCACTAGACCGGCAGGGCAGGGTAGCTCTGGCCCGAGACCACTTCCTGCAAAGGGGCGAAGTCAAATCTCCCGAGTAGCTGACCGAGCCTGCTCTCGACTGTGTTCAGGTTCCAGCAATGCAGGTGGCGCAGCGGGCACGATTTGCGGCTCGCGCATAGCTGCACCTGTTTGGGATCCAGCTCCCAGGGGTGCAGATAGACCATGCCCGGGCCGCTGCCGTTCACGTGCTGTAGCGCCAGACATGACAGCCAAAACGGCACGGCCCGGATATAGAAGCCTCCGGCAAATGGCAGGCGCCACGGTCCGAGTCCGACTGTTGTCGGCGGAAACTCCAAGAGCGGAATCTCTCTCCCGTTCACCAATGGTCGGTACGGAGTTGCCGGTGCCCCATGGATGCCTGAGAGCGGAGTCCAAAACGGCTGCACGCTGGAATCACAGGTGAAACCTTCGTCCGCCAGAATCTCCAATGCCCAGAGAGAGCGCCGTGAGATCGACCAGGAAGGCGCCCGGAAGGAGTTGACCGGGCGTCCAACCGTGTCCTCGATGCTCTGGCGGGCAGCCCGCAGGTCCAGGCGGAACTCGTTTGGCTGCAAGCGATAGACTGTTCTATGTCTATCGCCATGGCACCCGATTTCATGCCCCAGGTCGGCGATTTTCCTGACCAGACCAGGGTGCCTGCGGGCAATGTGTCCAACCACGAAGAAGGTGGCCTTCACCCCGTGCTGATCAAGTAACTCCAGAATCAGTTCGGTGCCAACCTCAACTCTGTCTTCCATCTCATCCCACTCAGCCGGAGCGATTTGCAGCAGTTCTGTCTGATACCAATCCTCTAGATCGACTGTGAGTGCGTTTTTCATGGTTCACCTCCTGCGGTTTCAGCGTAGGAACATCGCCTGCCACATTTCCTTGTCGGTGAGGTAATGAAGACAAGCAGAGAGCACCCCCAGTGTTGGCAAAGGATCCGCCCAGCAGATGGTGTCATCGTGAAGATTCGGTCGCCTTATCGGCAGCAGTGGCGGTTGCATAGCAAACCGGCCAGGACTGCAGATGAAGTGCAGCAGGTCACCGGGCAATAGCCAGCGGCAGAGCAAGCCAGCCGGATAATCCACTGGAGGATCACAGGTGCCCTCGGTCAGCAACTGGTAGTACAGCCAGGGGAAATCCACCCCGGCCTGGATGGCACAAGCGAGGGATCCCCAGAAGCGGGGGTTGATTTCCATCAGTTGGGGACAGCCGTCACGAGGGTCGATCATGAATTCCACTTCCGCAATGCCCTGCCAGCCAAGGCTGGCCATCAATCGATCAGCGCGGTGCAGCAGCTCGGGATGATGCCAGCTCTCCTGCACGGTGCTGGGCCCCCGTTCAAGGGGGAAGTGACGCAACTCCTTCTGCACAAAACTTGCCCGGAGAGTGCCTGCTTGGTCATAGAGCAGGCAGACGTCAAACTTCTCGCCTTGAGGAATGTACTCTTGTAGCAACGGCCAAGGATATCGGGCGTGAACCCGCTCGTATGCCGGCAACAAGTCTTCTTGCCGCCTGACCACTGTGATTCCGCGCGAGCCTGAACTGTGGCGCGGTTTGATCACCAGGGGGTAGCCTAGGCCAGCCGCCAGTTCCGACAACTCCGACTGGTCTTCCGGCAGAAAGCTCTGGGGAGCATCGATTCCCAAACAGCCGGCTAGGCGGGCTGTCCTGGCCTTGTCAGCCGCTACGCGATATCCCTCCAAAGGGGGGAGGAGGGTACGGCAGAGGCCAGATAGTTCGGCCTGATGCTCTACCACTATTCGCAGTGAATGGTCGTCCATCGGTAGCAATAGGTCATAACGATGCTGCTGCCAGACCTCCAGCAGCCATTGCCAGTAAAGTTCTGGACGTTTGGCTGGTGATGGCGACACCAGGGCGAGGTTGCAGTACTTGGAGAAGAGGGTAGGGGCCCAACGCGTATCTTCAGCCGCAATCACCTGGACTCCCCGACTGCCCAGTGACCGCGCAACGGCTAGACTCTTGCGCTGCTGACCGTCTGTGACCAGCACTCTCATTCGCCGTCTTCGCCTGCCTCTCCACCCGTTGGTTTCTCTGCTGGTTGATGCACGATATGGTAGACCACCAGCTGCCCGTCATCATAGAAGATGCTCACGCCCGCATGAGTCCGGCGATAGTTCTCCACCCAATGCCAGGCCTTGCTCTGCAGCAAGTGCCGCTGGTCTGCCGAGCGATAATACTGGTTGTATGGATCTGACCCTTCCTGCTCCAGCTGGCGCGTGACGTCTGCATCCTCCACTCGTGCCTGATCCAGCAGCGACTGCTTTTCGATGTAAAAGAAGATGTGGTGCGTCGGAATGGGGAGCCGGAAATCTGCATCCGCGGCATCTTCCAGGGAGAAATCCTGCACGAAGCGCAGTAGATCATAGTGCCAGCCGATGCCCAGTACCTGCTGAAATTGTTCCGATGGTCCAATAATGGTCCAATCCGTCACTGGGAACTCGCTCTTGATGCGCAAGTAGTTGAGCGCGGCGGCGTCATACTCCACCGGCGTTGCTTGAGGCAGGGCGGGCGTGGCGTACACGACAATCACGGCGCAGACTGTCAGCGCCAGGCCCTTGCTGATTCGTCGCGTCCAAAGGCGCCGACCGGCCGAGAGCAGCGTGCTCAGAGATGCCACTCCTGCGCCAGCGATGATGGCCAGCCAGGGTGCGAGGAAGACTCCGGTTCTCGACTGCTCGCTCAGCTCCGGCAACCCAAGTTCAGTCGCCCGGTAAAGAACTAGCATCACCAAGGCGATGGCGGTGGTACTGAGGAGACGAATCCGCAGTGCGGCTCTGTCGATCAATGCTCCCAGCCAAGCGAGCAGGCAGAGCGGCAACAGCAGGTTGAGATAGGGGTTTGCCGAGATGAGACGCATCCACCAGCTGTCGGTCGGAGGAACTCCCGATCTCCCGATGCTGCCCAGCACAAACTGAGTGGCAGCCCCAAACCAGGCCTTGCCGAACAGTCGCCCCATCAGCATTGGCACCGTGCCCAGGGCGGCTGCCACGGCGCCGAGCATGCCCGCCTGCAGCACTGGCTTAAGCCCGGTGCGGCCCAGCAGTAGGTGTAAGCCGGCGATCAGCACGGACCAGACGACCAGATAGATGGTCGTATAAGGGTGGATGAGGACGGTGATTGCAGTCGCTTCCAGGAAAACTAGTAGATGGCCGAAGCGCCTGTGCTCCAGCCAGAGGCTAAGAAAATAGATAGCGGTGAGGCCAAAGATCAGTGAGTATTCCTGCGGCAGAGCAGCAGTCTGCCTGGCTAGCCCGGAAGGAAAACGGACATCGCTGACCAGGCCGTAGACGGCGAGAGCGACCAGCCCCGCCGCGTGGCTTTGGGTCAACCGCAGGGTGAAGTAGAAGATGGCGGCCACTAGAACGGAAGTGCCAATCCCACCGAAGAAGCGGATCAGCCAATAGGGGTCGATGAAGCTGAGCTTGGCCAGGGCGGAGATGATGGCGTGATATCCTTCCGGGTAGACCCCGTCAGCATAGATCTGGTTGGAACCGAGGTATTTTACCCAGGCCAAGTGCTCGTAGGAGTCGCTGAGCGAGTAGGCGGCATGGGTGAACGAGTGGCCGAGACGGGTCCATGCTGATCCCAGCAGCAAGGCGGTGGGCAGAATGAACAGGAACGGTTCGCGGGTGATCTTCTGCCAGAGTACAGACCACTTAGCTGACCAGCCCGAGTACCATTGCCTGAGCAGCGCGACCAAGCCCCAGACGAAGCCCAGGCGGCTCTCGGAAGCGTCAAGCAGGCGAACTACCACACCCATCCCTGTGGCCGCCGGAAGCGCCTGCGACCTGTTCCGAGACCGCTGCCAAAGAAACAGCACCAACGCGTAAGCAAACAGTAAGGAGAAGGTTTCATAGAGGCGACAGGCTACCAGCACGTGCACAATGACAATGGTCAGGCAGGTGGCATGCGTCAGCCCGGCAAACATGCGGTCCCAGATGCCGTTCGCTGGTGCATCAACCCGGGTGATCAGGGTCGGCATCACGACATACAGCACCAGGTACGCCAGGCTGACCCGGGCCAGCATCAGCAGGTTGTAGCCGAGACTCCCCACCATTCATCACCCACCTCATCGTAATCAAGGACTTCTGCCTGCTCGAATCCGCCTGGATTCCAGCAGATCGGTTTGGTTGATGCGCCAGATTTCCAGGGTATCATCCTCGTAGAAGAGGCTGAGGTTGTCGTGTGCGCTGCCGTACTCGCGCAGCCACCTCTCCAGCTGCAGGTACTCGTCTGTCCGTTGTTGATAGAGCGCAGTCAGGTGGTCAAAATCGGCCCAGAAGACCACCTTTTCCCGGAAGAGAAAGATATGCGGGGTGAGCATGACCTCTTGCCCGGCCGTGGTCTCGCTCCGCAGCCGTTCTCCTGTGGCAGAGTACGATCGCAGCCAGTCACCTAGGTGCATATGGTAACCCTGTCCCAGTGCCAGCGCGTAACCCTCATCCGCCGAGACGATCATCCACTCGGTCGGGCGAAACTCGCTGCTGATGCGCAGGTACTGCTCAACCATGTTATCTGGCTGCATCTTGTATGGCTCGGGTGGCTGCGGCTGCAAGATTGCCAGGGCTAGGCAGCAGACGAGAGTGGTCGCCGAAACCTCCATCATGCAGAGTCGCTGGGAACGGCAGTCGATGAGCGAGCAGATCGCGGCCCAGGTCACCCCAAAGTCAAGCGCCGACACCAAAGACCAGAGCAAGTTGCTGCGCGTGGCTAGCACGGCATTGCCGCTCAGGGGGCCCGCCCACCGGTAGAACCCGAAGGCTGTGCCGGTCAGAACGACGAGCAAGACGGCAGTGACGATCAGCTGTCTCTCTTTGCGCAGTAGGGCAAGCAGTAGGAAGAGAGCAACGCCGACTATCGGCAGGCAGTCCACCCAGGTAACCGCCGGTTGGGACATGGTCAAGCTTGAGGTGGCAAACTGCAGTGATGTCTGGTGAAACTCCCTACCAAGCAAGATGCCGATCCCCATAGGCAGGGCAGCCAGGCAGGCGCTGATTGCACCTGCCCCAATGAGTGCAGGAGCGTGCCGCCATGCTGCCCGCCATCTGGTCAAGAGGTGGGTTAGGCCTAAACAGGCTAGGCCGAGCACCAGGAAGAGGTAGGCGAGTGTGTGCACCCAACCGACGATCAGGCAGCTGGCAAAGGCCGACCACCAGTCTGACCTCCTTCCGTCCATCAGGAAGCGGTGAGACCAGTACCAGGTCGGCACCACAAAGATCAGTGCAAACTCCTGGGAGTTGGTGGAGGCCTGCCTCTGCCACTCCAGCGGGAGCCACGCACCCAGTGCGCCGTAGACCAGGGCAGCGAAAGCGCCAGCAGTCTTCCGACCGGTGAGTTTCCAGGTTGTATAGTAGATGCCGAACACGGTCAGCACACCACAGAGGGGGCCGGCGTACTTGAGCGTGTAGAGGGCGTCCTGGCCCGCAAATTTGTGTAGAGTTGAGAGCACGATATGGAACCCTTGGGGGTAGATTCCGTCGTGAAACACGACGCGTCGCTCGATGTACTTCATCCACGCCAGGGTGACATAGGCGTCCGACATGGCCGGCGCTGCATGCAGCACCGCATCCTGGAAGCGCAACCAGGCAGAATAGCCAAGGACGATCAGACCGAGCAGATCTGCGGCGGTATTCGCCGGGTGACGCAGGCGTGATTTGCAGCCCGCAGCCATACTGATTGTGGCCGTGCGCAATAGCTGGCGAATGCGCTGCGCTGGTCGAATCAGACCGTCCAGCAGATCATAGAGTCCCGTGCAGACCCGTCCCGCCGTTCGCTGCCAAAGCTGTCTCCGCTGGACTGGATCAGGGCAGCGCCACAGCAGGTAGAGCACGATGCAAAAGGCAAGTCCCAGCACCTCATAGAGGCTGGAGAGGACCAGACAATAAACCAGTGCGATGGTGAAGGCGACCATGCGCGTCAAGCCCTGCCAAAAACGATCGATGTGATCACCCGGCAGTCCCGGCCAGATTAGACGGGGAGCAATCACGTACAAGCCGATGCCGGCTGTCGCAAAGCGCATGAGTTGTGTGATCTGATGCACCGGGTCTCTGTACACGCATCATAGCTCCCTTCAGGAAGACGCCAGATAGAGGTAGTAGTCCAGGTTGCCGAGCATAGTCCAGACCTGTCGCCCAGAGGTGACGGCGAAGGTGATCGCGCCTGCCGTCAGGCCGAGCACTGCCCAGTGGTAGCTGAACCAGCGACTGAGCACAAAGCCGACCAAAATGTCCACCAGCAGGGCGGAGGCGACGCACGGAATCACCCGTCCGGGCAGGGCCAAGCAAAACATGACCAGCGCATTCATCAGGCCGACCGCAATGAACACATAGCCAAGCTCGGCCCAGATGAAAACGAAGCGCGTCACCGGATGCAAGAACTGCTCGAGCCAGTCGGCGTTATGTTCACAGAACCAGAGGATCAGTCGGTAAAGAGCAAATGCACCCAGCATGGAGAGAGCTGTGACCAGAGCCAGCCGTTTGATATAGAGACGACGGTAACCTCGGCCGAGCTCCGCAGCTTTGCTGGCCTGGATGATCTTCTGAGCAGCTTGCAGACCGAGCATCAGCTCATTCACCACCACCTCGATCAGCCCCATGGGCAAAATCAGTGCCAACAGGGCAAAGTCCAGCCCCAGCTCGTACTCCCCTCGGAACCAGATCAAATATGGCATGTAGGAGCTGTTGGTCGACCAGGCGATGACCCGGTCAACGAACAGAAAAGTGAAGTAGAGGAAGCCGTAGCTGAGGTACGGTAAGTTCGTGTAGGCGAGAATCGAGAGGCGGGGCATGGGCGGTCTGGCGCCCGGCTCCATCTTCTGCTCCGCCTGGTGAAAGTAGAAGACGGCGATTAGGATGCCGGCTACTGACACTGCGGTCAAACTGATCAACTGCGCCACGATGATCGGCAGATGCAGGCAGCGGAACAGGAACCAAACCAACGCAATGCCACCGGTGAGCAACCCGGTAAAGGTTAGTTCTTTCTGCAGCATGTACATGATGGTCACGGACAGCCAAATGGCGCTGAGAAATAGAAAGTAGAGTAGGGTAATTACGGTCATCCGCCAGGGAAAGAGGGTGAAGACCAGGTTGAAGAGCAGATATGCTAAAGCGCCCAGGCAGCAAATAGCGAATCCGATGCGCACGAAACTGAAGGCGACTCGCCGGGCAGTGTAATAGTTGCCCTGACCCAGATAGAGAAAACCGCGGTGTGCGATGGCTTGGGTGAACCCGCCAATGGACATGAAGCTCAGAATCGTGCCAATGGCGATGGCAGTGGCATTCTCTAGAGAGAGATACCGGTAAGACCAGAGGGACAGATCGATGAACAACATGGCTGCCACCGAGACTGCCATGGGTAGGGCGAAAATGGTCCCGCGCAAGAAGCTGCGTAGCCCTCTCCAGAGATGGGTGGCGAGATTGATCCGCTCCTTGGGGACAAACGGTTCCGTGGTTCCGTCAGATTGGACGAGCGGCCAGAGTTGGTCAGACAGCCGAAACACGTCGGGTACACCGTAGACCTCCTTGGCCACGCGATCGGTGATGCCCATCGACTCCAGCAGGGCAGCTACCTCGTAGGTGTCCTCGGGGCAGCGCCGTCTGGCCAGGACCTCCTGCGCCAACTCCGCCAGCGCACCTCCAGACGTCACGAGCATTGGTTTCACCTGCCGTTCTGGTCAGGCAGCTGCATGTTGATGATCAGTTCGGGCAGCTTTCCGGACGTCTCCGCCTCCGCCACTATCTCCGCGGTGATCGCTTCGCCCTTGGCGATGATCAGCGTTCCTTGAACGTCTCTCAGGTCCTCGCCGGCTACTTTGCCCACGATGTAGCGATGCCGCACGTTGCGAATCTCCATGGCCACCGCCGGGCTGGCAGGCCATGCGCCAACCTGCGTGGGACGATGCCTGTCTGCGACAGGCATCGTCTCTTCCGATGGTGCAGACTGCTGCGCCACCGGAGCGGCGGGCTCGGGCTCCGGCTCCTCGGGGGTGGAGGCTACATTGATCTGCGAATCATCCTGAGGATGAGCATTGTCCTGGCTGATGATCGATTCCAGTTCGTCATCCCAGAACGATATCTGCCGACACCGCTCAGGCACCGGGCGATCGGCTTCTGCCGGGGGAGTAACCGTCGCTGGACGGTTGACAATCTCTTGCTCCGGTCTGTCCTCCGGTTCATCTCCCACAACGGCCACAAAGCCCCTGAGCAGCGCATCTATCTGCTGTTGCAGCGCTGACATCTGGCTGTCCAGCATCAGGCATTGCAGTTCAGCCTGCGCCAGTCTGTCGTGGAGAGCTGCCCGTTCCTGCTCTGCCTGATCCTGCATGGCTTGCCTGAGGGCTCGTCGTGCTTGTTCGAATTGTTCGGTCGCCAAGAGCAGCAGTTTGCGCTCGCCAGAGCGACGCTGCTGTTCGGACGCCAGCATTTGCTTCTCCTGGCCGAGCCGCGCGACCTCCGCCGTCGCCTCGGCGATTCTAGACTGCAGCGCTGACTTCTCGGCTCGGTACTCGTCTGTCAACTGCTGCAAGAAGGCATCCACCTCTTGGCGATTGTAGCCCAGGACATGGCTTTCCTTATTCAGCATCCAGCTTCGCCTCAGCTTTCTTCAATGCTTGTTGATAGCGGTTAGCCACTGCCTTGATTTCGCGTGGCAGCAGCTCCAAATGTTCCTTCAGACTCTGCAGTTGCTTTTCTTTCTGGGCGACGCGTTGCTCCATGGCCAACTCAGCCAGCTCTGCTTCTTCTCGAACGGCAAGCAATAGACCGACTGCTTCCAAGTATGCCGGTACCAAGGAGTCGAGGCCGTTCTCCGTGCAGCATTGAGCAAGCTGCTCTCGCAGTTGTTCGTTGCTTTTCCGAAGTGAGTCAGCCTGGCTTGTCAACAGCGTCAGTTGCTTCTGCAGCGACACCATTTCCGCTTGATGCCGCTCACTGACCAGACGCAGAGTCTCGTCGACATGCCGCGGGTCATAGCCGACCAACGATTGACTGAACCTCCGGCGCACGTAACCACCTCCTCCTGCTCGATTGATCGCTACGCTGGGATATCCTGCATTACCTCGATCAGCGTTTCTGCCTTGGCTAGTTCATGAAATGCGTGGTCAAACAGACCCAGCTGATTGTATGCTTCGGCTATTTCCGCTAAGAGCACCGGTACCGCAGGCGACCGTGGGTCTTCGGCAATAGCTAGCCGGAATTGGTCGACTGCCGCCGGGTAGTGGGCGAGAGATGCTAGCGCATACCCGCGGTCGATCAGTAGGCTCTGTTCGCTCGAAACCGTGGCGACGCGAGTTCTCTGCGCAGCCAACCGACGGTAGCTGTCCCAGTACTGGCTGAGCGCTCTCTCCACTGTAAAGTACTGGGTTGCTCGGAACCTGGCCGCGTCTCCCAATTGGCGGCGCAAGTCTGCATCCTGCAACAGGCGAAGCAGTGCTTCCCCCAGTTCTGCCGGTTGCCTTGGTCTGACCAGGATGCCGCAGTCACTGAGAGCCTCGCTCACCCCGCCCACGTCAGTCGCGACAACCGCCTTTCCGGACATCATCGCCTCGACCACAGAGTAGGGGAACCCCTCGGTAATGCTGGAGAGAGCAATTACGTCGCCACGCTGATAGGCTGCCGGCATGTCATCTGTGTGACCGGCCAGGATGAAGCTGGACTGAAGCCCCAGTCGTTGCAGCAACTGTTGGCACTGCTGATGATATTCCGGCACGGATATGGAGCCGTAGACTACGAACTTGACTGTTGGCAGTTTGGCCAGCACAATCGCCGCAGCCTGAATGAGCGTGACGATGTCCTTCACCGGATCTACCCGTGCCACGGAGACTACGGTCAACTGGCCTCGCGGTCCTGTGGGCGGCCCGACGGTGAAGACATCCTCGTCGACGCCGTTGTAGATCACTCGGGTTTTGCTCGACAAGACGCCAAACGCCTGCTCCCAGCGGGTATTGAACTGGCACACGGGCGAGATCTGATCTGCATAGGCGTAGCTGAGGTTAGAAACAGACTGGATTAGGCGGACGAGAAAGGTGTTGAGGTAGGTGGAATACCCTCTCTGTTGCAGAGACAGGTACTGCTCTCGCAAGTAGACGCCGTGCTCGGTCAAGAGAAAGGGAGTGTTGTGCTCTAGCTTGGCCAGCACGCAGGGAATTCCACAGAAGGCGGCGGCAGCGGAATGCGCTACATCAACCCGGGGAACGGGGGTGTTCAGAATCGTCAAGAATCTGTACAACCAACCGAGACTCTGAATCGTGTCAAAGACACTGGGTTCTGCCAGACGCTGTTCCCGGGACTCGCTGAAGCTGATTGCGGTGCGTTTGAACATGGTCCAAGCATCCTCAGCGGTGAAGCTCTGTCGATAGTCGTAGACTTGAAAATACTGGTACAGGTGCTGCAGAATTTGGCCGAAACGATGCGGATCCTTCTGCCGGCTGAAGATCTCCTTGATCAGCCCATCGAATAGGGGCAGGAAGTGTTCCCGCACGATCTGCGGATCAGTTCTCCGCTTATGCAAATAGACCTCCGAAAAAGGGAGGCTTAAGTGCTCGCTCGGGTCCTCCGTTCCCCAGAGCGGAACCTTGATCAGTTGCGTATCAGGGCGGAGCTCGAACTTCTGGGTTAAGTACGGGTTCATCATGATGCTGTAAACCACAAAATCCACTGGTTCCAGCAAATCGACAAACAGATGGCACCAAGTGCTGACCCCACCCTGGTGGAAGGGATAGGTGCCTTCAGTCGCCAGCATCACCCGCAGCCGTTCGTTCACTTTGGCCCTCCAAACCACGCCGCTGTTTCGGAGAGACCAGCGCGGAGTGAGTAGCGAGGCTCCCAACCCAACATCCGCTTGGCTTTGCGGCAGTCGAGCACGCTACGGCGAATATCGTCTGAGCGTGCCGGAACGTGCAAGGCAGCCGCCGGCCGCTGCAGAATTTGCTCGAGTTCGCCTAACAGGGAGAGGATAGTCTGTTCCTGGCCGCTCCCGATGTTGATGATCTCACCGCTGCCGCTGGTCAGGGCCGAGACGAATGCCCGGGCAACGTCACTGACATAGACAAGATCTCTGGTCTGCAGCCCGTCACCCTCAATTGAGGGACGTTGCTGGCGCAGCAGGCAGTGTAGGAACTGAGTGGTGACCCCGCTTTCAGCGGAGAGTTCCTGCCTGGGGCCGTACACGTTGGCCAAGCGCAGTGCCGTGAAGTCAAGCCCGTGGAGTGACCGATAGATGGGAAGATAATGCTCCACCGTGTGCTTGGACACGCCATAAGGTGAGAGTGGGCGGGCCAAGTGGCCTTCTGGAATGGGCAGCCGATCGGGGTCTCCATATACGGCGGCAGAGCTCGCATAGATCACCTTGCGGCAGCCTGTCCGCACACAAGCGTCAAGAACATGCAATGTGCCCAGGAGATTGGCAGTTGCATCGGCGACCGGGTCAGCCAGGGACTTCGACACGCTCACCTGGGCGGCCAAGTGGATGACCGCCTCCGGTCTGTCAGCAATGGCTACGTCAACAAGCTGCGCCGACAATATATCAATGCAATGAAGCTTAACTGTCTCCGACAGGTTCTCGCTCCGCCCACTGCTCAGGTTGTCCACCACAATCGGTTGGTGCCCTGCAGCGAGCAGAGCAGCCACGACGGAGGAGCCGATGAAGCCAGCGCCTCCGGTTACCAATACCTTCATGGGCCGTCCCTCCCGCACACACTCGTGTGAAAACTATTCCACCACATGCTTATTCCGCTGCAGATTGGTGTATGCCAACAGGGAAGAGACAAGCAGTGCCGTTGACACGCTTGCCCTTGAACGCTCCATACTATTGGGTCTACCGCCGGCCAGAAGACAGAACCAAGATCTGTTATTGCCGCTTGACAGTATTCATTTATGGCGATATTATAATATAGCTGATACCCCCTAGGGTATCAGTGCAATTGGCAAGTACATTCTCAGTTGAGGAGGAATTAGCGTGATTGAGGCAACGGAACGGAGTTTTCGGCAGGAAGTATTGGCTGATGACGGAGTGGTGCTGGTAGATTTCTGGGCTGCATGGTGCATGCCTTGTCGCATGCTGGGGCCGATAGTGGAGAAGGTTGCTCGCGACTATCAGGGCAGAGTGAAGGTGGTCAAAGTGAACGTGGATGAGAACCCGGCCATCAGCCAGCAGTATGACATCATTGCAATCCCGACGCTGATCCTGTTTAAGGGAGGTAAAGTGGTTCAGCGCCTGGCCGGGCTGCTTCCGGAGGCTCAGCTTAAGCGCATCGTCGACCAGGCGCTGGCCAGTTGACCGTGCCGGCACATCCGGCCCCGCCAGACCTGGAACGAATCGTACCGGAACTCTGCCGCCGGCTGCGGCGCATTGCCGGTCAAGCGCAAGGTATTGAGCGCATGCTGCTGACGCAACGCGAATGCAGTGAAATCGTCACCCAAGTGGCCGCCTTGAAGGCTGCTGTGGAGCAGGTAGGAATCAGCCTGGTCAGCTGTCTGTTGGAGGATGCGATTCGCGAAGCGCTCAAGGACGGGCGTGACAGCAGTGCAGCAGTGGAGCAAGCCAGAGATTTGCTCCGGAGAATCTAGGCTAGACGAGGGAAAGAGGTGTTCGACGGATGTTTGGCTTCTTGCGTGGTCATGGTGGGTGGGAGAACATATCTGCGAGCGAGTTGCAGCGGAGAATGGCAGGGGAAAACCCGCCGGTCGTTATCGATGTGCGCGAACCATACGAGTTCAAGCAAGGGCATATCCCAGGAGCAAAGTTGATTCCGCTCGGTAATCTGCATTCGCAGTTGGCCAAGCTGGAGCGGGCCAAGCCGCACGTCTTGGTCTGCTTGAGCGGCGCCCGCAGCCGGCAGGCTTGCGCCCTGCTGGCCCAGGCCGGGCTGGAGGAGCTAGCGAATCTCTCGGGCGGCATGGGAGCCTGGAACGGACAGATTACCCGGTAAAGCAAGACGGCAGCCTCAGACTGAGCGAGGCTGCCGTCTGTGATCACTTAGCCGGTGTGCTCCCCGGGAGTAAGTGGCTACCGCTTCAAACTCGCTCGAATCGCTTGGCGAGTAACCGACTGCTTCGCAAACTGCGATAGAGGCTCGATTATTGCGGTTGACGACATAGAGCGGGCGCAGCCCCGCAGCTAGGAGCTCCGTCGTGAGGCAGTTGAGAGCCGCCTTGGCAAAGCCGCGTCCTCGGTGGTCTCGCTTGGTATAGACGCCGATCTCCGCAAAACAGTCAGTCAGCCAGTTCACCCGCGCCTCACTCACCACGAGTCCGTCGATCAGGACACGGTAGCCAAAGCAGCTGTCATCTGAAAAGCGGACAATTGTCTGTGCAGGCGAAGCAGGCGGTGGTACGGGGCAACTGTAGAGCAGGCACAAGGCGCCATACTCGCGGGAATGGGACTGTGTGCGCAGCATTGCCTTCAGTTCTGCGGGCATGATGAACAAGTAGCGCTGGCCCGGTTTGAGTGCATTCGCCATCAGTCGGCGCACCAAGTGGCGCGAACCGTGGGCGAGCACCAATGGTGCGCTCGGGTCTGTCTGGTTATGGGTGACCAGCAGCAGAGCCCATTCATCGCCTCTGGCCAGGGAGTAGAGCTTCGCCTGCCTGCGCCGGCTGTCATACAGCAGATGATGACGGAAAAGCGCAAAGCGAATGTCAAGGGGGTCAATACTGATTGCATCTAGCACAGCAGAGCACCTCGCCCAACAGATTGCAGTAGTCTGATTATAACCGAAGCTAGCAGAATGCGAGCAGGATCCTGAGCCCAGCAGGGCAAAATAGTGCAGTGGTATTCAACTGAAAGGGGAGAATAGTATGTTCTTTGCTGCTCCAGGAATGGAGAACACCGCAGACACGGTGAAACTTGCCGTCTCGAGAGCCCGAGAACGGGGGATACGCCAGATAGTGGCTGCGTCCTATCGCGGCACGACAGCGAGAGAACTCGTGCCTTATGCCCAGGAGTTCCAGATTGTGATCGTGGGGCAGGTCTATGGGTTCCGGGCGGGAGAACCGAACCCAATGACGGCCGAAGTACGTCAGGAACTGCAGAGCGCTGGCATGCAGCTTCTGTTTGGCACGCATGCCCTCTCCGGCGCGGAACGCGGGTTGAGCAGCAAGTTTCAAGGAATCTATCCAGTGGAGATCATCGCCCACACGCTGCGCATGCTGGGGCAGGGCACCAAAGTCTGTGTTGAGATCAGCACCATGGCTCTGGACAGCGGGTTGATCAATGAAGGCGAGGACGTGGTGTCCATCGCCGGCACCGGTAAGGGGGCCGACACCGCTTTGGTGATCCGTCCGGCCCACGCTCAGCGCATTCTGGAAACTAGAATCCAGGAAATGATCTGCAAGCCGCGGCTGGTAGAGTAGACAACAAGGGCAGGCCTCGCGGTCTGCCCTTGTCCGGCTATCGCTGGACCAGCATCAACACCAGCGGGATGGTCACAAAGCAGACAATCGTGGTGACAAGGACGCCGAGCGCCGTCTTGCGCGAGTCCCAGCCATAATGCTCAGTCAGCACGATGGATCGTACGATGGTTGGCATGCTGGCCATGATCACCAGAATCTCAGCCATTACACCTTGGAGACCGATCAGCATGGCCACGCCAGCCGCTATCGCCGGGGATAGCACCAGCTTGCCGCAGAGCAAAGCCAGGGTCTCTCTGCCGCCAGCGTTCTCCCCGATCTTGATCTCCGCCAAAGCAGCGCCGGTCAGCATCAACGAGAGAGGCGTGGTCAGGCTACCCATCTTGGAGATGGCCTCGCTGATCGCGAACGGAAACTGAATCCCGGCCAGACCGGCGAGCGTCCCCAGCAGCAGACCAACAAGCGTCGGATTCAGGAGGTGACGCAGGTCCTTGAGGGCGAAAGAGCGCTGCTTCTGGAGCATGCCCACGCCGAGGGTCCAGAAGACGACATCCGAGCCAAAGGTGTAGAGCAAGACAGTCGCCGCGCTTTCTGCCCCAAACAGGGCGGTGACCATCGGCAGCGCCAGATAAAGGTTGTTGCCGAACATGTTCATGAAGGCCAAGAGCGGGCGTTCCGCCTCTGGCGTACGAAACAGCTTGCCCAAGAGGTAGGCGGAGACGCCGTTCAGCAGTGAGAGCCCGGCGCCAAACGCCAACGGGTAGACAGAGGTCAGACAGAGCTCGCGTGTGATGCTGCTTTGCATCGAGCTGAAGACCAGCAAGGGCAGGGTGAACGCAAAGATCAGGCGATTGAGTCCCTGACGCATCTTGCTGTCGATGAAGCCGGTTCGCGCCAGCAGCGCTCCAGCCGCCATCATCAGCACCAACGCCAGCAGATTGTTGTATAGTTTGATAAGCATGCTTCGCCTCCGGTAGTATTTCCTCTACTCATCATAGCCGAAGATGACCCGACGGTAAATGGGTGGCCATGACACAGGAATCAAACCGGACATAGCGAAACAGAGAGTATGGTCTGGCAGCACAGACGAAGGAGGGTTATCATGCATATTCGTCCCGGTGAAGAACGGGTGGATCTCGTCGAGGGCTTGCGCGGCGGCGTCGGCGTCGTGGAACTGCGACATCTGATGGAGTCAGTGGATTTTCACGGGAGCGGTCGTCAATTTGCCTACATGGTACTGCGCCCTGGATGCTCAATCGGCTACCACCGCCATGATCACGATTTTGAGGCCTATTACATTCTCCGAGGTGAAGGCACCTACAACGATAACGGCAACTTGGTGCAGGCGTCGCCGGGAGACTTTCTGCTTTGTCGGCCGGGCGAGAGCCACGGTTTTGTCAACGACAGGGAAGCGGACATCGAGTACCTTGCTCTGATTCTGTTCGTGAAGGACTAGGCATTGGTCCTTCACTCGGACCTCCCAGTCGTAGCGAGAGACCGTATAAACCAAGCCCGCATGGCGTCAGCTTATCCCTAGGGTGGCTTTCTGCACCAGATTGAAGGGGCGTCGTCAGCAGTAGTCCAAGGCGCGTAGGTCAAAGCGCTGGAAGGCAGGCTTGGTTCGCGCAAGCCACGCGTTGGCTGCCCTAAATCAGATGAGCGAGCGAGGCCGGAACAGGTCCAGCAACTGTCTGAGCCGCCCTGAGATCAATAGCGAGTGATGTGTCTGACCCATGAACCTCGCGCGGCGAGTTTTGCTGGACCCCGGCCGAGGTGAGCTCATTTCACTAGTTCACAACGGCAGCCGGGCGGGGTGGCGCGACCAGCCTGACAGTCCGTGGAGAGTGCGCCGCCCCGCTTACGTTCCACCGTCGTTGTTTCGCGTGAGTCAAAAAGGTCCGTCCGAGATTGCTGAAGAACCCGGGGAAATGCCATTCTGAACGAAGTGAAGAATCTTGAAACACCGATGAACATGGGCCTTTCTAGATCCTTCGCTGCGCTCAGGATGACAAGAATGGATTTTTTCAGTGGTCTCGGTCCGTCCCCGCTACTTCCGGCGACACTAGTCAACTTAGCTCGTGACTGTAGAAGCGAGTTGACACTGCTCTCTGGACGCTGTATGATAATTCCCAATACAGCGATGAACAGGAGCAGTAGTCATCGATACTGGCAAAGAGAGCCGCTGGGGGTGCGAAGCGGTCCGGTCAGGTGGCGAACTCGCCTGGGAGCCAGCTTGTCGAATAATAGTAGACAGGTTCGTTGGCCGCGTTAAGGCCTCGAGGGGAGCCGCTTGACGGCTCAACTGGAGTGGTACCGCGGAAGCAACGCCTTTCGTCTCCTGGAGGAGATGAGAGGCGTTTTCTTTTCCACCAAATAGTTGAGAGGAGCGATGAGCGATGGGCACCTATTCTACCGATGTAGATCGCAAATGGCAGCAGGTTTGGCATGAGACTGGGCTTTACGCGTTCGACAAAGAAAGGGCGGGCAAGAAGCTCTACTGCCTGGAGATGTTCTCCTATCCCTCTGGCCATAACTTGCACGTCGGCCACTGGTATAACTATGGCCTGACCGACTCCTGGGCTCGCATGAAGCGCATGCAGGGCTACGAAGTGTTCGAGCCGATGGGTTTCGATGCTTTTGGCCTGCCGGCGGAGAACTACGCCATCAAGACTGGTATTCATCCCGAGGACTCCACTCTGCAGAACATCGCCACCATGGAGACACAGCTGCGCGCCATGGGCGCCATGTTCGACTGGGACTACGAGGTGGTCACCTGCAAACCGGACTACTATCGCTGGACGCAGTGGATCTTCCTGCAGTTGTACAAGGCCGGTTTGGCCTATCGCAAGGAGGCGCCGGTCAACTGGTGCCCCAGCTGCAACACGGTTCTGGCCAACGAACAGGTGCATGACGGCGCCTGTGAACGCTGCGACACGGTCGTGACCAAGAAGAACTTGACACAGTGGTTCTTCAAGATTACAGCCTATGCTGATGAACTGCTGGAGAAGTTGGATGAGATCAACTGGCCGGAGAAGACCAAGTCGATGCAGCGCAACTGGATCGGCAAGTCAGTGGGCGCGGAACTGACTTTCCAGGTGGCTGGAAGCGACACGCAGTTCACCGTCTTCACCACCCGGGCAGACACGCTGTTAGGCGCCACCTACGTTGTGCTGGCGCCCGAGCACGAGTTGATCAACCGGATTACTAGCCAGGAGCAACTGGCCTTGGTCGAGGAATATCAGGAGCAAACCAAACGCCAAAGCGAAATAGACCGTCTGTCCACCACCAAGGAGAAGACGGGAGTCTTCACTGGAGCGTATGCGCTTCACCCGATCACTGGCGAGCAAATTCCGATCTGGATTGCAGATTACGTGCTGGCCACCTATGGTACTGGCGCTGTGATGGCGGTGCCGGGACACGATACCCGCGACTACGCCTTTGCCGAACGCTATTGCCTGCCGATCCCCCGGGTAGTGCGGTCGGCCTCGCCAGAAACGGATGACAGCTTGCCGTTCACAGAGTACGGGATTTTGGTGAACAGCGGGCAATTTGACGGACTGACTTCCGAGGAAGGTAAGGTGCGCATCGTCGAATACCTGGCTGCGACGGGTAAGGGGCAGTTCCGCACCAACTACCGGCTACGTGACTGGCTGGTATCACGCCAGCGCTACTGGGGTGCTCCCATTCCAATCATCCATTGCGAACACTGTGGGACAGTTCCGGTTCCGGAAGCAGACCTGCCGGTGCTGCTGCCGTATAACGTGGAGTTCACCCCCGACGGCAAGTCGCCGCTGGCCAAGTCTGCCGATTTCGTGCACACTGTCTGCCCGGTATGCGGCGGACCGGCCGATCGCGACGTGGATACTCTGGATACGTTCGTCGATTCGTCCTGGTACTTCCTGCGCTACCCCGACAATCGCAACGACGATCAGGCTTTCGACAGCACTTGGATCAACCAGATGTTGCCAGTGGACATGTACGTCGGCGGCCCAGAGCACGCCTGCATGCACTTGCTCTATGCCCGCTTCATCACCAAGGCATTGCGTGACATGGGCTACCTGAACTTCGGGGAACCGTTCACCAACCTGGTGCATCAGGGCATCATCCTGGGTCCGGACGGCATGCGGATGAGTAAGTCGCGGGGCAACGTGATCTCACCCGACGGCTACATTGCTGAGCATGGCTCTGACGTGCTGCGCATGTATCTGCAGTTTGGCTTCAACTACACGGAAGGCGGGCCTTGGAATGACGACGGGCTGAAGGCCATCGCCAGGTTTGTCGACCGCGTCGAGCGCTTTGTTGACCGCAGGCTGGAGCTCGGTGGCGCTGACGGAGAGGGCGGACGGCTGGGTCGGGCGGAGAAGGACGTCAACTACGTGCGGCATTATGCTATCCGCGGAATCACTGAGGATGCGGGCAAGTTCCAGTTCAACACGGCAATCTCCCGCCTGATGGAGTTGACCAATGCTCTCTACCGCTATGATAACGAGTGTGAGCAGAAGAACCTGGCTTTCTTGGCGGCTGTCGTGGATGACCTGATCCGTCTGATGGCTCCGTTTGCGCCCCATTTCGCGGAGGACATGTGGGCAAGACTGGGACACGCGTACTCCATCTTCAACCAACAGTGGCCCACATTTGAACCAGCCGCATTGGTCAAAGATGTAGTCGAACTGGCGGTGCAGGTCAACGGTCGTGTGCGCGATAAGATTGAGGTCAGCGCCGATGCCGACGAGGAAGAGATCAAGCGCGATGCCCTGGCGTCCGACAAGGTGATGCCGTATGTCGCTGGCCGGCAGGTTCAGAAAATCGTCGTGATCAAGAAGCGGCTGGTCAATATCGTGGTCAGCGACTAGCCAACCGGCAGGATTCCTCTCCCCGATGTAGAATACTTTCTCCATGCACAAAGAGAGGGGAGGGGAGATTATGCCCTCACACAAGTACCGGGGCAAGGCCCTGTGGAGCACGCCCAGCCGTGGGAAGGGAACGTGTCCCATTTGCAGCCGCGTCAGTGTCAAGCTACTGTGGGATTCCACAGATCGCGAAGGCAAGGAAGCCAAGGTCTGCAAGCATTGCCGCAACTGGAAGACAAAGAAAGCATAACAAACTGAAGCTCGGGCACTTGCCCGAGCTTCTTTCATGACGCCAAGATGGTCGACAACTAGGCGCATAGACGTAATCATCACGCCTGCTTGATGGCCAAAACCAGATCCTGCAGGGCCAATACATTCGCCCCCTTGATTAACAGCAGCACCGGTTCCTTGCCCAGTAACGGCCGTAGCAATGCCAGTGCTTCCTCCTTGCTTTGGGTGGCGAGCACGCGCCCGGCAGGGAAGCGTCTCACACAGGCGACGGATATCTGCTTCGCCGCGTCTCCAATGGTGATCACCGTGTCCACCACATCGGGATCAAGGCTGTGTCCGATGGCACTGTGCAACTCCAGTTCTGCGGATCCTAGATCCCGCATGTCACCGAGTACCGCGACCCGCTTGCCATAGCCGGAAAGTGAACAGAAGGTCTCCAGCGCAGCTCTGACGCTGGCCGGATTCGATTTGTAGGTGTCATTGATGATCGTGGTCAAGCCGCAGCGCAGCAGTTCGCCACGCCGCCCGGTCGCATTGACGGTGGACAGTCCAAGCGCAATGCTCTCCATGTCGAGCCCCAAAGCTCTGGCAGCTGCGATCGCTCCCAGCGCATTCACCACCTGGTGTCGGCCGAGCAGCGGCAGGCGAAAGATCGGGCTAGCCAGACCATGTATGCGAAAGGCCATGCCCTCACCCAGCAGGCGCACATCTTTGGCCCGCCACTCGTTCTGCTCACCGCTACCGAAGGTGATCGCCGCGCGCTCCCTGATGGCATCCTGCAACAGGGGACTGTCGCCATTGGCGACGAACAGCCCAGTGGCTGTCAGTCCGTCCAGAATCTCCAGCTTTGCCAGCGCGATCTGCTCCAAGGAACCGAGGTCGGCCAGGTGCGCCTCGCCGATGCTGGTGATCACCGCCATCTCTGGTCCGGCCAGCTTGCTGAGTAGCGCGATCTCACCACGGCCGGACATGCCCATTTCCACCACCGCCATTTCCGTCTCTGCCGACAGGGAGAGCAGGGTGAGGGGAACGCCAATTTCGTTGTTTTGGTTGCCGATCGTCGCCTGCGTTCGGTGCCTGGTGGACAGAATGGAGAGCAGCATATCTTTGACGGAGGTCTTGCCGTTGCTGCCGGTGACCCCAATCACCCGGGTCCTGGTCAACTGCCGCCGGTAGCTGGTCGCCAGCGCCTGCAGCGCCGTCAGCGTGTCCTCCACCAAGACAAGCGGCAACCCCTGGGGCGCAGGAGTTTCAGTGCTGCTCCAAAGTGCTGCAGCCGCTCCCTTGGCCGCAGCTTGCTCTGCGAACTGGTGACCATCAAATCGCTGCCCCTGGAGCGGCACATACAGATTTCCGGGGTTGAGGGTGCGCGTGTCCGTGGAGACGCCATGAATGTTCACTGCTGGGAAACCGGTGCGGCCACCCGACATCACCGCGATCTCCCCCAAGCTGCGCCTAATCATTGCTTGCACTCCGGTCGGCCAGGGTGCTTACTTGCAGGTGCTTGTCGATGGCTAACTCCACCAGACGGTCGATCAAAGCCGGGAGGCTCACGCCGGCCGCGGCCCAAAGGCTTGGATACATAGAGTACTCAGTGAATCCGGGCATGGTGTTGATCTCATTGCAGTACACCCTTCCGTCAGCCGTCAGGAAGAAGTCGGCTCTGCAGAGGCCCGCACAGCCGAACTCGCGGTAGACGGTCGTGGCATAGCGCAGCATGGACTGCAGCGCCGCCGGCGGAACCTCCGCTGGAATGCGCATGGCGAGTTGTCTGTCCAGGTACTTGCAGTGAAAGTCGAAGAAAGAGGGTTCGCGCACGAACTCGCCCGGAGCCGAGCAACTGACGTGCTCGTTCCCCAGCAATCCAATCTCAATTTCCCGGCCGACAATCTCCTGCTCGATCAGAATTTTGTCGTCGTGCAAGAAGGCTGTCTGAATCGCCTGCAGCAGTGATTCCAATCCGCTCGCTCGCGAGATGCCGATGCTGGATCCGCCTCGGGCCGGTTTGACGAAACAAGGATAGCTGAGCAGCTGTTCTACCTGCCTGATCACGTTCGGCTCGGCATGATCATAGTCGGCGCGGGTCAGACTGACATAAGGCGCGACGGGGATCTGCAGCGTCTGCATCAGTTGTTTCATCAACACTTTGTCCATGCCCAGAGCAGAACTGGTCACGCCGCAGCCGACATACGGCAGCCCCAGCGACTCCAGCATGCCCTGTAGGCTGCCGTCCTCGCCACCCGGGCCGTGCAGGGCGGGGAACACAACCGTCTGTGTACGATCTGCCAACAACTTCTCTAGGGCGCTAAACGGCGTCAGCGCCGATGAAGCAGCCAGTTTGGCCATCATCTCTTTGGAACTCATTCCGGCAGGCACCGGGACCACAGTCCACAGTCCAGTGCGGCTGATCAGCGCGGCATGCACACGGTACTTGACGCGGTCTGTTTGCCGAATGATGTTTTGTGCTGACTGAATGGAAACGGCATGTTCCGGCGAGCGCCCGCCGCAGGCAACCAAGAGGTTCATCTCTGCATTCCTCCCAAGAGTGTCCTTCACTTCAGGATTCTATCAGGTAGGGATCAGCCGTTTCCCAAGGAATGCTTGCCCATTTCTGAACGTTTTCTTATGATTCCGTTAAGCGAAGCTGTCCAAAAGGCCGTCGGCAAACCTTTGCCTTTCAGAAATCCTTAAAGACTAGGTTGGTTCCAATCTGCTAGAGTAAATGCTGATAAGGGGGTGATGGTCACGTGGAGCGCATACTGGTGGTGGATGATGAAGTGGAAATCGCTGAGCTGATTGAGATTCATCTGCAGAATGAGGGATATGCCGTAGTCAAGGCTCACTCGGGCAAGCAGGCGCTAGCCGCTCTGGAAGAGCAGACCATTCATCTGATCATTCTGGACATCATGATGAATGAGATGGATGGATTGGAGGTCTGCCGGCGGGTGCGTCGTCAAAGCAACATTCCCATCCTCTTTCTCAGCGCCAAGTCCGAGGCGATGGACAAAATACTGGGGTTATCTACCGGGGCGGACGACTATTTGACCAAGCCGTTCAACATGCTGGAACTACTGGCTCGGGTGAAGGCACAACTCAGACGCTACCTGCAGCTGAACCCGGTGAACAATGCGGGTTCAGACGAGGTCATCGATCTGGGCGACATTCGCATTGACCGGCTCAACCATCAGGCTTTCGCTTACGATCGGGAAGTGCATCTCACTCCGACCGAGTTCGAAATCTTATTGCTCCTGGCCAGCCACCCAGGGCGCGTCTTCGGGGCTGAGGAGATCTTCTCCCGGGTTTGGCAGGAGAAGTACTTTGAATCGAACAACACGGTGATGGTGCATATCCGCAAATTGCGGGAGAAGGTGGAACTTGACCCGCAACAGCCGCTCTTGATCAGGACTGTCTGGGGCATTGGTTACAAGTTGAACCTGGACAGGGGAAATTGACATGGCTGCTCTGGTGCAGAAAGAACTGCGTGGGTTGGCGCCTCTCCTGCTGGTCTGTCTCGTCTGCATGTTGGTCGCCTCCGCATTGATCGGACTCGATCAGTACGTCGGCAGCCGAGGTAAGATCGAGCGGTTTGAGCTTCTGACCGGTGAGACTCCAGAAGAGAACCTAGCGGCGGTAGCAGAGAAGCTGCGCAGCTTGGAGGAGGCCGCTGGTGAGTACGGCTATGCGAACGACAACTACGGTCGTACCATGCAGACCTACCATTATTTGCTACAGCATGGCATTCCTGAAGAACACTGGGGAACGATGAATACCGGCAATATGCTGATGGGCATCGGCTCTAGCCTGCCCTTCTTGCTGGCAGTGCCTGCGGCACTGATGGGGGGACTGCTGGTGACTCGGCGCCGTCAGGCAGAACTTGATTGGCAGAAGGTCGGGCAGAGCAAGGTTCTGGCACTGATCTCTGCGGTCGCACTGCTCGCGACCGCCTTGCTGGTGCTGGTTGCCTGCTTCAGTTGGCTGTTCTTTGGGACTGCGGGGCTGGACTATCCGGTAGCAGTGAGTACATTCGCCGACATCGGCTTTGACGCTTTTGTGGTCGCGGCGCGCTGGCAGGTGATTCCGCTCCTGTTCGGTTATGGGATTGCCTGCGCTTTGGTGCTTGGGTTCGTTTCCGCGGCCATCAGTCTGTTCTGCGGTCATTGGGTGGTGGGTGCGCTGTTGGTAGGTGGCGCGTCGCTCTCAGGTCTGCAACTGCGCTGGCTGCTCGGTTTGTTCACTTTTCTGGACGCAAACTACGTCTGGTTACAGATGGGCAGCAGGGGACAGCTGGCTGGTAAGCTGGCGGTGCCGATTGTACTCGGAACGGCCGGGCTAGTCGCGGCGGCAGTGGCTTTTCCTCGCATAGCTCCCACCTTGACCTCTAGACGGCGAGAACACTCCAGAAGGTTGGTGCAGCGCATCTTCCGCAGTGTCCGCTGGAGGTTCATGCTGCTCTTCATTCTGAGCGGGCTGCTGGCGGTCATTGGCGTGTTCATCGCGCTCGGTCTGGCCTTCACCCTCTACCGATTGGACATTTTCCGCGACTACTTCGAACAAGCCTATCGAGTAGCTGGGCTTCCGCTGATCATCGGTTTTGGGATAGCGCTGTTCATCATCTTTTTCTTCATCCTGACCGGTCGCATCACCCTCTATTTGGAGGAGATCTCTCAGGCAGTCAGTCAGATTTCGCGTGGGAACTGGTCGGTGCAGATTCCAAAGCGCTACAACGATGAACTAGGTGAACTGGCCGAAAACATCAACACCATGTCCACGCAGTTGGCCGAGTCGCGCGAAGAGGAACGCAGGGCGGAGCAGGCCAAGACTGAGTTGATTACCAGTGTCTCACACGATTTGCGCACGCCTTTGACCTCCATCCTCGGCTATCTTGACCTGATCGCTGAAAGCGACCCGGCAGACAGTGGGGAATGGCAACGCTATGCTGGGGTGGCCCGCGGGAAAGCGCAGCGGCTGCAACGGTTGATCGACGGCCTGTTTGAGTACACGCGCTTAGCGTACGGCGATCTCGAAATCAACTGCAGAGCAATCAGTTTGGACAGTCTGCTGCGGCAACTAGCCGAAGAGTTTGTGCCCGTTCTGCAGCAAGCCAAGATGGAACAGTCACTGCATCTGCCCGCAGGTAGAGTGACAGTGTTAGCTGATGGCGATCTGTTGGTGCGGGTATTCGATAACCTTTACTCCAACGCCATTCGCTACGGACAAGATGCGGGCCAACTGAACGTCAGTCTGCAGGAGCTTGACGGACAAGCTGTTGTCCAGGTGGAGAACTTCGGTGCCCCGATCCCGGCCGAGGATCTGCCGCACATCTTTGAACGCCTCTATCGGGCTGACAAAGCTCGGTCCGCAGGGGTGGGGGGTGCTGGCCTCGGACTGGCCATCGCCAAGCAAATAGTGGAACTGCATCAGGGCAGTATCTCTGCCCGGAGCGACGCCAGCAGCACCGTTTTCGCCGTGTGCCTGCCACTCTTAGCAACAGAGCCACCGACGACAGAGGCACCTCAGTGTGAGGGAGATCTATAGTGATGACATATCTTCCCGGCGTAACGCCCCGGCAGCGTTTGTCTACCGGGCAGGCCCTGCCGGCAGGCGAAAGGATGTTCCAATTGAAGCCTACTCTCAAGACTTGCTCGTTGGCGCTGCTCTTAGCCGTGGTCGTGATCGTTTCATCAGCAGGCCAAATGCTCGCCAGCCCTGCCTCGGGCGAGCCGTTGCTCAGTGCGGGGGCCGCAATCCTGTTGGAGCAATCCACCGGCCAAGTGCTGTTCAGCAAAGCGACTGAGCAGAGGATGTATCCGGCCAGCTTGACCAAACTGCTCACTGCGCTGGTCGTGCTGGAATATGGGGGAGACCTAGATCAGACGGTCCCGGTAGGACAGGAGCTGTGGCTAGTCAAGCCAAATAGCAGCCGAGCCGGCCTGGAGGTAGGGGATAGAGTCAGCCTGCGCAATCTGATCTATGCGATGCTACTCCCTTCCGGTAACGATGCGGCCTATGTGGCCGCCGTTCACACAGCTAGAAAGTATCGCGGCGATCCTGGGCTTTCCCCGAGGGATGCCGTCAGTTCGTTCGCCGCCCTGATGAACCAAGAGGCCAAAGCTCTGGGTGCTACGCGCAGCCAATTCGTTAACCCGGATGGCTACCACGATGCTCGTCATTACAGCACCGCGGCCGATTTGGCGCTGATCGCCCGAGAAGTGATGCGGGATGAGTTCCTACGCCAGGTAGTGGCGCAGGAGACATTCCGATTGGAGTATGTCAATCGCGGCAGAACAGTCACCAGCAGCCTCACCAACACGAATCGGCTGATCGATCCGAACGACAGCCTGTACTATGCCCAAGCGACCGGCCTCAAGACGGGCACCACCACCCAGGCCGGTCATTGCTTGGCTGCGAGTGCCAGCGGAAACAACCTCAGCCTCATCGCCATCATTCTAGACAGCAGTCAATTTGGACGCTGGCAGGACGCTCGTCGCCTGCTGGACTACGGGTTGAATCAACATCAGCTGCTGCAACTGTGCAAGGCAGAGGAGCAGCAACTGACTGCGAAGCTGGCGGCGAAGCTGCCGGGATTCTACGCAGACGCCACGCTGGTCAGTGATCGCAGCGCAACGACCGTAGTTGCGCGTGCTGATGCTCCGCGCATCCTCAGCGACTTTGTCTGGGAGCCGAGCATAGTGACGGTCAACGACGAACGCATCGTGATCAGACCGCAGGCAGCAAACGGTACGGCAGTGGGAAAACAGGTCTTCAGTCTAGATGGCCAGCAACTAGCGGAGGTGCCGCTGGTGTTGCGCGCCGCGGAACCGGCCTACCGACCTAGCGCGGCCACGGTGCTGTTGCTGCTGACGCTCGCTGGGATGACGGTGGCTTTCCTGCTTCCGATCTTCCGCCGGCGCATTTGATCAATCGACAGTGCAGATTGCAGGATTCGTGCTCTTCGACCAGAAATGTATACAAGAACCGAGGAGGCAGGGCGGACGGCGCTCTGCTTCGTCATGTAAGGAGGTCTGCAGACTTGCTAGCTATTACTAACGCCCGCATTCATACTGTCGCGAATGGGGTAATCAACGGCGGCACCATTCTCTGGGAGGATGGCAAGATCGCCGCTGTCGGCCAAAACGTCGCCATTCCCCCGACAGCAAGAGTGATCGACGCAAAGGGACAGGTGGTCACCCCCGGCCTGATCGACGAGCACAGCCATGTTGGCGGCTGGGAAGAAGGGCTCGGCTGGGAAGGGAATGACATCAACGAGTTCACCGATCCATCCACGCCGCAGCTTTCCATTCTGGACGGCATCAACCCCTTTGACATCGGCTTTGCCGACGCCCGCCGGGGCGGAGTGACCACCGTTCAGACCATGCCTGGCTCCGGAAACGTGATCGGAGGTCTGATGCTGGCCATGAAGACCAGTGGGCAGATCGTCGACCGCATGGTGCTGAAGCACCCGACTGGAATGAAGGCTGCCCTGGGAGAAAATCCGAAACGGAATTACGGCAGCCAGCGCCAGGCTCCGTCAACCCGCATGGGCATGGCGGCGATGCTGCGCGACTATCTACTCCGCGCCAGACAGTATGTCGAGCGGCAGCAGCGGGGCGAGGGTGATTGCAAGTACGACGAGAAGCTGGAAGGCCTGGCGCTGGTGATTAAGCGGGAGATACCGCTGCGCATCCACTGCCATCGGGCCGATGACATCCTCACCGCTATCCGCATCGGCAAGGAGTTCAATATCGAGGTCACGCTTGAACACTGCACCGAGGGGCACAAGGTAGCCGAGGTCATCGCGACGAGCGGGGTTGCCGCCTGCGTCGGGCCAGCCGTCTGGCAGCGGGCCAAGGTGGAGACGCGGGATATTTCGCCGACCACACCGGGAGTGTTGACTAAGGCCGGCGCAAAGGTGGCCATCATCACCGACCACAACATCGTTCCCCAGCATTACCTGCGCATTGCTGTTGGCATCGTGATCCGGGAGGGTATGCCGGACGAAGAGGCACTGCGGGCCGTGACCATCAATGCCGCCGAGATCATCGGCGTGGCTGATCGAGTCGGCAGTCTGGAAGTGGGCAAAGATGCCGACCTGGTGCTCTGGAGCGACGATCCGTTTGAGCCCTTGACCAAGTGCTTGCTGACGGTGATCGACGGCGAAATCGTCTACCAACACACCGAGGAGGAAAAGTAGATGAAAGCACTGACGAACGCCAAGATTTATCCGGTAGCCAGTGAGCCGATCGAGCGGGGCGTACTGCTGCTTGACGGTGGGGTCATCGCGGCGGTTGGCATTGATCTAGCCATTCCCGAGGGTGCCGAGATCATCGACTGTCAGGGCAAGGTAATCCTGCCCGGCTTTGTGGATACACACACCCATGTCGGGCTCTGGGGAGAAGGGGAAGGGCAGGCCAGCGCTGACGGAAATGAAGGTTCTGAGCCGACTACCCCTGAGGTGAGAGCACTGGATGCGATCAACCCAAGACACACCAGTTTTGCCGATGCTCTGGCCGGGGGCTTGACCACTGTGCAGATCACTCCCGGCTCAGGCAACCCCATCGGGGGCCAGATGTGCGTCCTGAAGACGGCTGGCACGGTGGTGGATGAGATGGTGTTGTCGCCATACAACGGCATGAAAGCCGCTCTGGGCGAGAACCCGAAGAACTTCTTCGGCATCACCCGCCGTCGCTTTCCAGGCACCCGTATGGGAACGGCGGCAGCCATTCGCAAGGCTTTGCGAGAGGCGCGCGCCTACATGCAGCAGAGGGAGCGGGACTCGCAGGTTGAACTGAGTTTGCGTTGGGAGCCGCTTGCCGCCGTACTGCGGCAGGAGGTTCCGCTACGAGTGCATGCGCATCGGGCAGACGACATCGTCACCGCCGTGCGCATTGGGGAAGAGTTCGGGATTCGGATCGCGATTGAGCACGGCACGGATTCGGCAGTGATTGCAGATTTCCTGGCCGCCAAGCAGATCCCTGTGAACCTGGGACCGTCCTTCTGGCACCGCGCCAAGATTGAGACCCAGGCGGTCTCCTTTGAGACAGCGGGTGTATTGGAGAAGGCCGGGGTGAAGCTGTCGCTGATCTCAGACCACCCATTCTTCCCGATTCAGTACATGTCGGTAGCCGTGACGATGGCCCATGCCGCCGGCATGACTGCGGCCGGGGCATTGCGTGCCTACACATTGAGCGCGGCTGAGATCATGGGCGTGTCAGACCGGGTCGGAAGTCTGGAGGCTGGCAAGGACGCCGACTTCACCGTCTGGGACGGTTGCCCATTCTCGATCAAGAGCCACATTCTGGAGACCTACGTCAACGGACAGATTGCCTACAGCCGACCATAAATGAGGGACGCCACGGTTTCACCGTGGCGTCCGCTGTTCATGGGGGTGGGGTGCTAG
This sequence comes from Bacillota bacterium, assembly GCA_023436245.1. GTDB lineage: Bacteria > Bacillota > UBA994 > UBA5500 > UBA5500 > JAEZJZ01. The sequence continues at coordinate 36,059 of JAEZJZ010000098.1, forward strand.
TCTATGAAACCGTGTCGCAACCTAATCCTAGCAGATGTCGGACAGCAGGAGTATGGACGATTCCCCGATCATTAGCACAAACTTGCGCATCTTTCCCCCTAGTCAGATGCTAGGTGCTGCTGACTGCTCCATCTCCCGTCTGGCGCTCTTTGTCCAAATCAAATTTCGATTGTGATAACTTTCTGTCATCTCAGGACAACCGTCCGTGATACAATAGTGGCGAGTGGACATTCCTAAATCTTCTATTATACCCAAGGAGGGATCAGTCATGTTGAAAACCGACGTCTTCACTCCTTCCCGTTTCACCGGAGAAGGAAGCATCACCTTGCGCGGTGTGAATGTTCCGTATCACACCGTCAGCGAGGACAATGTGTTCTATGACGATGACGGAAAGCCGATTGCATCCATCTTCTCGTACTCCTACTTCCGTTCAGACGTGGAAGATGTGAAGTCCCGCCCGGTCCTGTTCGGCTTCAATGGTGGACCAGGCACTTCCTCTATGATGGTCCACGTTGGCTTCTTGGGAACCAAGCGAGTGAAATACGGTGAAGCCGATGATGATGGACTGCCGCTCCCTCCCTACGAGTCCTGTGACAACGAACAATGCCTGCTGGACATCGCCGATCTGGTCCTGGTGGATCCGGTTGGCACCGGTTTCGGTCGCTTGCTGGACGAATCCAAGAAGGACATGTTCTATGGCATCGAGCAGGATGCGGAAGCGATCCTCACGTTCATCCAAGCTTGGCTGGCTCGCTACAACCGTTGGCAGAGTCCGAAGTACCTGATGGGCGAGAGCTATGGCTGCACTCGCGCCAGCACGGTGGCTGGTATCGGCTCCCTCTCCGGTTCTGACCGCGCCTACAGCGTCACTTTTGATGGTCTGATCATGATCGGCAACACCGTCAGCGTCGGCAAGTCCTTCCACGACAAAGCCCCGGTCTATCCAGCGGTTCTGGCGTTCCCGACGCTGGCCGCGGTCAACTGGTATCATAATCACCCCTCTCTGCAGACTGTGGAGGAGTTCGTGGCCGAGGCCAAGCAGTTCGCCGATACCGAGTACCTGCTGGCGCTGTACCAGGGCGAGTCCCTGCAGGGCGAGGCCCGGGAACATATTATCGAACGAGTGGTTTATTACACCGGAGTATCCCGCGAATATCTGGAAAGACGGGAACTGGTGTTGGAAGACGTCGAGTATCGCGGTCAGGTTGCCCGCAACCATGGCCGCTCGGTAGCCCGGCTGGACGGACGGATCACGCGTCCGCTTTACCGGCCGCTGCAGGATGAACAACAATGGGGCATCCGCGACGACGCAGCTGAGGGAAAGTACAATGCCTTCTTCCAATCGGTGCTCTGTGGCGAGGTTTTCCCCTTGCTCGGGATTCAGTGGAACCGCAACTTTGTCAACTCGCATTCGTTGTGGCCCAGCTGGAACAACGAGATCAAGGGACGGAACACGTCCCAAAGCCTGAGCGCGGCCATGCGTCGGACACCGACCATGCGCACCTTCTTCGTCAATGGCTGGTACGACATCTGCACTCAGATCGGCATTCTCTATTACACGCTGGACCATTCCGGTCTGCCCATGGAGCGAGTTTTCGTCAAGGGGTACGAAGCTGGTCATATGGCATACCTGGGAGAGAAGAACATCCAGGCCGTGACAGACGACATGTATACCTTTATCCAGGGCGGCGACCCCACCAGGTAGCAAGAATGGTGACGCGACGCGGTCTGCACTACAGTGCAGGCCGCGTCTTCCGCTTTCCGTTCGGTCGAAAACACCCATGATCCGGCGACAAGCCAGTGTAACCGAGTTGTTCGCGCGCACCGGTTGACCGCGTCAAATGCCAAGTGCTACCATGACACCAGGAGGTGGTGGAGAGGTGTTCACGGGAAAGCAAGTTCGTCTGCGGGCACTATCCGAAACAGACATCGACCACATCATGAGCTGGGTGAATGACGAGACGATCACCCGATACCTGAGCCAGGTGAATCGTGTCAGCTCGCGTAGCCAGGAGACAGCGTACCTGAAGAGGATGATGGAGGGGGATGAGCATGCGCGAGCCTTCAGCATTGAGACAACGACCGGTGAATACGTGGGGCTTTGTAGCCTGCACGAAATTGACTTGGTCCACCGACACGCTGAGTTAGGCATCATCATCGGCCGCAAAGATTTGCAGGGCAAGGGCTATGGAACGGAGGCCGTTCGCTTACTGCTCGCAGTGGCCTTCGGCGCTCTTAACCTGCATAAGGTCTATCTGCGCGTGGTCGGCAGCCATCGGCAGGCGATTAGGGTGTACGAGAGGTGCGGCTTTCGCGAAGCCGTTCGCTTCAGGCGCCACTGCTTCATCGATGGAGCATGGCATGACGACCTGCTGATGGAGGCTTTCCGAGACGCTGCTACGGCAGAGAGCGGGGTGGAGTGATTGTTCACTGGAGGACGCATTCGCTTGCGGGCGGTGGAGAAGAGTGACATCGAACATGTGATGAACTGGGTGAACGACGCAGAGATCATCCGCTGGCTGCCGGACCTGCAGTTGCCAGTCTCCCGTCTGGCTGAACAGGCATACCTCGAGCGCGTAGTGGAAAGAGAGCATCCATGCGATCGCTACTACACTGTGGAGACAGCGGACGGCGAGTATCTGGGGGCAGCAGGGCTGCACAGCATCGACTGGGTCAACCGCCGGGCAGAGCTGGGCATCATCCTCGCCAAGCCCGGCCAAGGATATGGCGTTGACACCGTGCGCACCCTGCTCCGAGTCGCTTTTCGCGGTCTGAATCTGGAGAAGGTCTACCTGCGTACCACTGGCTCAAACTCGCGGGCCATCGCCTGCTATCGGAAGTGCGGCTTCGGGGAGATCGGTCGCCTGAAGCAACACCTCTGGTTTCGCGGCAAATGGGAGGATGAAGTGTTCATGGAGATCTTCCGGGACGAATGGACAGAGGGAGGCGAGCAGGGATGAGAATTCTGATTGTTGGCGGCACGAGATTCATCGGACGCCACTTGCTGGAGAAGGCTAGCTTGCGGGGCGATCAGGTGACTGTTTTTCACCGCGGTTCCACGCCCTTGCCGGAGCAGTTCGCAGGGGTGAAGGAGATTATTGGGGACCGCAAGCAGATTGGTGATTTGCGTCAGGCCGCCGCTTGTGACTATGACGCGATCATCGACACAGTGATCTACTCACCGGATGAGGCGGAACAGGCTGTGGACGTGTTCTCCGGCAGGGCAGGCCATTATGTGATGATCAGCACCGGCAATGTCTACAAGCTGGATCGCTTACCGGGGCCGTACCGCGAGTCGGATCCGCTGGAGGACGATCCGCAGTTTGCATACGGCTATAACAAGCGGTGCGCAGAAGATGTCCTCTTCGCGGCCCACCAGGAACGGCAGTTTCCCGCTGTAGCGTTGCGCATGCCGTCAATCTATGGCCCTTGGGACTACCAGGCTAGAGAATGGTACTTCATCAAGCGACTGCTGGACGGACGCACCCGCTTTCTGCTCCCGGATGCCGGGCTCGGGGTATTCCATCGCGAGTATGCCGGCAACATCGCCAATCAGCTGCTTTGCCTAATCTCGACCCCGGCGAGTCGCGGAGAGGCCTATAATGCTGGGCATCGCCAGTTCCAGACCTGCGCACAGCTACTGCAGATGGCGGCGAGAAGTCTGAAGCGCGAAATAGAGATCTTCACGTTGCCGCGGGCAGAGATGCCCTGGTCGATCGCTCTCAGCCCTGGACTTGTCTACTACCAGACGACTGACAAGTTGGCATCAATCGGCTACAACGAGCAGGTTGATCTGCTGGCTGGCTGGGAGCGGACGTTTGATTTCTACCGAGCAAACCCGGTTCTGGACTGGCAGTTTCAGCGCCGGTCAGAGGTCGACCTATTCGACTACGCCCGGGAAGACGAGCTGATTCGGAGCAAGGGTGTCCTGATCTGCTGATTGTTGGCGAGCAAGAATCAGTCTATTGAAGATCGCAACTCTGTGAGTTGCTGGGGGAGTAGTGGACTGCAAAAAAAGGAGTCAGACCATGTCGGTCTGACTCCTTTTTCACTAGAGCATGTCTCGCTTTGACAGCATGCGATAGCCGAAGTAGGTGGCCACGATGCAGATGGCGATCACCGCTAGGAACCCCCATGGGTACGGCAGTTGCTGCCAGGGTAGACCGACATTCATGCCAAAGAAACTGGTGATGATCGTCGGCACAGAGAGGATGATGGTGATGGATGCGAGGAACTTCATCACCATGTTCAGATTGTTGGAGATGATGGAAGCGAAGGCGTCCATCATGCCACTCAAGATGTTGGAATAGATTTCTCCCATCTCCATGGCCTGCTTGTTCTCTGTGATCACGTCGTCCAACAAGTCCTCATCTTCTGGATACATCACCAATACCCGCGAGGTATCCAGGCTTTCTGGGTCGCCGGGATCGAGCTTGACAAAGCGCGAACGGAGCAGCTTCTCCAGCACGATCTCGTTGGAACGCAGCGAGGTGTTGAAGTAGACCAAGCTCTTCTCCAGGTTGAGCAGCTTGATCAGTTCCTCATTGCGCATGGAGCTGTGCAACCTGCGTTCAATCTGATTGGACAGCTTATCGATCTGGCGCAGGTGACGCAGGTAAGTGCTGGCGATGCGGAACAGTATCTGCAACAGGAAGCGCGTGCGCTTGTTGGCGTTGGTGCCCTTGACGCGGTTCTGGAAAAAGTCCTCAACTAGAGTGTCGCCACGTAGACAGACGGTGACAATTAGCGAGCGAGTGAGCACAATGCCAAGCGGCAGCGTATCAAAGGGCAAGGATTCATCCTGCAACTGAGCGACCGGCACGTTGACGATCACCAATACCTGATCATCCTCGGCCTCGATGCGAGAGCGCTCCTCTTCGTCGAGGGCGGCTGAAAGAAAGTCGGTGCTAATGCCGGTGGCAGAAGATACTTGCTTGATCTCCCGCGCCGACGGCGCCACCATGTGAATCCAGCTCACCTTTTCGTCCAGAGATTCGCAAGTCTCCATGATATCGCCCTGGGAACGGAAAAGAAACATCATTGGCAACCCTCCTTATAGCAAGTCTTGCTGGGAAAGGCGCCAACCGAATCGCCGCCGTCAACGCCTGGCGGCAAACTGATTAGGTTAGGGCAAGTATATTGTTTGCACTAGCCTGAGCAATTTGACAGGCAAATCGGGGGACAATTAGTTGGATGTGACCGCCAATCCGTATTCGTGGAACCAGGTCATCTGCCTGTCTACTTCCGCCTTCATCGCAACTCATCGCCCTCACCTGCCCTATTTGAGAGTCGGGATCTACCCGCTAAACCACTATATTCCCCAGTCTTGTACTCTGTCAACCGGAGAGAGCAAGTTATTTCAAGCTAAATCTTGCTTGCTGCACAAGGCTCGCTGAAGGTAGGTCGTACGAGCCACTGGATGCTCCAGAAAGCAAAAAGGCAGGTCGGTGACTGACACCGACCTGCCGGGAGGTCTGACGGCTATTGCAGGCTGACAATCTGCCTGGTTGTTCCCCCGCGCTCAGACACCAGAGTGATAGTCAGTTGGTCATTCTGGCCACTCTGCTGCACCGTCCAATGCACTTTGGCTGCACTCTTCGCGGGCGGCTGGAAGTTGTAGAAGCGCACCTTCTGACCGGCGGCATAGCCCTCCAGATGACCAATCTCCTGCTCTGCTGTGCAGTTGACCAGCGAGACGCCTGCCGCAAGCTCGAGTTTGACCCGGTCAGGACGGACTGCCCGCTGCTTGAGCGCCATTTGGCTGACGTTGGTCGGCAAGTAGCCATGGTTGGAGACGACGGCAGTGATGGCGTAGGTTGCATCCCCCAGGCGCTCGACTTGCACCTCGTCAATATGCACCTCTGGCAGAGCCAGCGCGAAGCTGATCGCGAACTGGTTAATCTTGTGACACTCCGGTTCCAGATACTCTGGAGGCGGGTTTTGGCGGCACTGCTTGGTACGCCAGCCGCCGATCTCCACCTGGCCAAACTGCGGGTGGTGGAAGGAATGCCAAGGGACAAAGCCTTTTCCGGACAGTTCGCGGTCGTTCCATTGCAGCAACCTCAGTTCAAGCTCCCGGCGTTCTCGCGGACTCAAGTTGCGCACCGGGTCGCGCTTCTGCTCGGGCGCAGCCCGCCCAACCATGTCCCACAGTTCGGGGGTAAAGGCGAACAGGCCCAGCTGTTCATAGCACCAGTCATCAAGTACACCGGACCAAATGTCGCCGTAACAACAGACGACCGGGTATCCGGTGACGTCAGTGCCTAACTTACCGATCGCCTCAAAAGTGGCCGCATCATCTCCCGGGAACTGTTTGTCAGACATGGTGCTGTGCGGACGGAAGAGCACCCCTCCGTGCGTATGATAGAGTAGCACCCCCGCGATATTCGGATGTTGGCTGATGAAAGTGACCAAGTTTCGCGTCTCCGGTTCAGAGAGAGGGAAAGGGCCAGCTCCTGGCGTCAGCGGGTTGTAGCCTGCCGGGAAATTGCGATTCAGGTCCAGTCCGTATTTTGTCGGCTGCACCACAAATGGAAGCTGCACACCCTGGACCAACTCGCCAAACTCATCCCTCAGGACGCCTTCCGAGAAGACATGGTAGAAGGGGCCGGCTAAGTCCAAGGGGGTACGTTCCACCATCACGCGGTCGTCCTGGTGGTCAACCTTCCAGGCTCCGCGCGCATCGTCTCTGACGCGCATCAGTAGGATGTCGCCGTCACCGTCCAGGTCTTCCGCATGCAACCCGGCTGGGTCCTGATCCTGACGCCAGTTGGGATAACTGCGCACACTGCTGCGCAACATGGTGGGGGTGGTCAGGTAAAGTTCTGCTCCATCCGGATTGACTCGTGGTAGAATGTAGAAAGTACGGTCGTCCAGCAGCTTCTTCACTGTTGGGTTTGCTGGATAGCCGGTTAGCAGGTAGTTGATTAGATAGACGCAGGCGCTGGATCCGGTGACTTCGCCGGCATGGATATTGCCGTCGATGTACATTGCCGGCTTGCAGTCGGGCGCTCCCGTCTCCAGGTTGGTGATGGTCATCGCCCAAACCTCCCGACCTTCATGGCTGCTGCCGATGGAAGAGAGGGAGGCAAACTGGGGGTACTCTGCGGCATACTGCCGCAGGTGGTCAGTCAGTTCTTGATAGGAGAAGTAATGGTCAAAGCTGACATTCCCTCGGTTCATTAGGTGTCGCCTCGCTTTCGCATATCGCTTTTCAGCATAGCTATTTCGTCTCCCGTTTCCGGGATTCCTGCCGCGCTCGGCGACATGCCAACCTGAAAGGAGAGATCAGAAGTGAACGCATCCATTCGCGAGCAGATCTGCGCCATCGGCCGCCGCATCTATCAGAACGGCTTTGCCGCAGCTAACGACGGCAACATCTCTGTGCGCTGCGGGGACTATGTGATCACGACGCCCACTGGCGTCAGCAAAGGCTTCATGCAACCGGAGATGTTGGCTGAAGTGAGTCTTTCGGGTGAGTTGCTCTCCGGTCAGATACCGCCCTCATCGGAGCTCAAGATGCACCTGCGGGTCTATCGCGAGCGGCCCGACGTGCGAGCAGTGGTGCATGCCCATCCGCCATATGCCACCGCCTTTGCCGTTGTCGGCCGAGTGCCAGATCAACCGATCATCGCCGAAGCGGTGGTCAGTGTGGGTCCGGTAGCGCTGGCGCCTTATGCTACCCCTTCCACGCCCGGCGTGGCGGAATCGATCGCTCCCCTGTTGGCCGAACACGATGCCATCCTGTTAGCCAACCACGGGGCCCTGACCTACGCGGCGGATCTGGAAACCGCGTACTTCCGCATGGAGTCGCTTGAGTTCTACGCCAAGTTGACTCTCCTCAGTTCGCAGATTGGAGATCCGCGCCCGCTCAGTCCGGCACAGGTGGAGGAGTTGCAGGCACTGCGTAGGCGCATGCGCACCAAATAAGAAAGCACCCCAACTGGGTGCCAAACCGTGCACAGAGACTATCTTCGGCTGATCACCTGCCAGGCCATCAGCAACAGCCCGATGACTGACATCAGCAGGCCGATCAGGAACGGAATGTTCCCATGGATGACGCCGAAGGCCATACCCCAGGGATTCTGACTGATCAGCGCCTGGTCCGCTTGCAACAGCGCCAGGGCAGCCGCGCGGCAGACGGCCGCGGCGATCAGCGAACCGGAAGCGAACAGCACCAGGCCGAACATGAAGCGTCGCACGGTAATCCCTCCCATCGTCCGCAGCATGACTATTCGCCAGAGGGGAAACTCATTCCTGCTGTGGGCAGAATGGCGGCCATAATTTGCCGCTTCCGGGATCAGCAGCATCACTGCGAGAGCGTCTAGAGAGTCGCTTTTCCTCTTTTCGTAGACCCCGCAGCATGCGAGAGCGTTCAAGAAGTACGATTTCCTTGGGGTCGTAGCACCACAGCATGCTGTGGTGCCGGGATCGGCTCGGCA
>JAEZJZ010000103.1 GCA_023436245.1 Bacillota bacterium
TCCTTGTAGTGCTTATCCACTTTGTCGAAGGTGATGAACGGCATGGGTGGAATGCCGGAGACGGTCACCGGCGCAGCGTGCTTGGCCTTGATGGCCGCCAGTCCGTCCAGGAATGCCTGACCGCGACTCCAAAGCGACTCCGTCACCTGCTCGCGCTGCAGGATCTCGATGCACTTCAGTGAAGCAGCGATCTCCAAGCTGTTCGGGAAGAAGGTGGAGCTGACAAACACTTCCTTCTCCATCACCTGCATGAACTGCCGCTTGCCCACCAGCGCGCTGATTGGGTAGCCGTTGGCCATCGCCTTGCCGAAGGTGGCGAGATCCGGCACAACGCCGTAGCGTTCCTGAGCGCCGCCCATGGCCACTCTGAACCCGGTGCGGATCTCGTCGAAGACGAGCACCGCGCCATACTGATCGGCCAAGTCACGCACCGCCTGCAAATAGCCGGCGGGAGGCGGAATCACGTCCTTGGCCGTGGGATGGCCAACCGGCGTGATGATGATGCAGGCCAGATCATCCTTGCTTGCCTCCAGCTTCTGGCGCAGATCAGGCAGATCGCCGTATTCAAACTCCACTGTCAGGTCGACGATTTCTTGCGGCACCCCGCCCTTCTGCTCGACACACCAATCGTGCCAACCGTGGTAGCCGCAGCGCAGCACCTTCTTCTTGCCGGTGTATCCTCGGGCTACGCGAATGGCCATCGTAGTCACGTCAGAACCGGTCTTGGCCAGCACCGCCATTTCAGCGCAGGGAATTAGCTCGATCAGCTTCTGCTGCAGGCGGTTCTGAACCTCCTGGATGAGCGAGAAGCAGAAACCCTTCTGCATTTGGGCGATCACGGCCTGGTTGATTTCGTCCTCCACGTAGCCTAGAATGATCGGACCATAGGCGCAGAGCATGTCAATGTAATCGTTGCCGTCCGCATCCACGATGTGGCCACCGTAGCCCCGCTCGATGAAGATGGGGTATTCGCCTTCCACGAAGTTATAAGGGCGGCGAATCCCCATCATTCCCCCCGGGGTGAGCTCCCGGCCCTCCGCGATCAAGGCCATCGACCGCTCCAGGTTCAGTTTCGGTGCACTATTCATTTTCCGGCCCCCTTCCCAATTTCCGCTTGGCTAACTCCCGCACCATGAACGTGGCCACGTCGTCAGCGAACTTGCCGCTGCCAAACCCGGCATCATAGCCGAGTTCCTTGGCCAGTTGGTGACTGATTCTGGCTCCTCCACAAATCAGCAGCACGTCCTCTCTGATCCCCTCGGCCTCTACCATCTCCACCAGTTCGGTCAGGTTGCGGATGTGCACGTCCTTCTGAGTTACCGTCTGGGAGACGAGCAGCACATCAGCCTGCAAAGCGCGTGCCCTGCGCACAAACTCGATGTTCTCGACCTGCGACCCCAGGTTGTGCGCGCTGAGCATCTCGTAGCGCTCCAAGCCGTAATGCCCGGCGTAGCCCTTCATGTTCATGATCGCGTCGATGCCCACCGTATGGGCATCCGTTCCGGTGGAGGCTCCGACCACCACCAGTTTGCGACCGAAGTGCTCGCGGATGAACTGATCAGTCTCATCCATGGTCATCGCGTTCTCCAGAAGCGCAGCGACCGATATCTCATGGTAGTTGATGCTGTGCTGGAAATCGCCATAAACCACGAAGAAGGTGAAGGTCCTATCCAGGGGCTTGGCCAGAGCCACCACCGGGTTGAGTAATCCCATGCGGGCAGCCAGCTGCTTGGCGGCCTCCTCTGCTCTGGCACCGTTCTCCACCGGCAGAGTGAAGCTAACCTGCACCTTGCCGTCATTCATCGTGTCTCCATAGGGACGCAGTTTCGTCAGATCAAGCGTTCGACTGAAACGTTCCCTGTTCACTGCTGAGCTCTTCACTGCAAATCACCCTTCAGCTCTTTCCGCATCGTCTCTGCGAACGGGTTCCAATAATCGGCCGCCTTGGCAAAGACACCGTCCAGGCCCTTGCCTCCGTTTTGCGCACGCTTGATGCCGCCGAAAACGCCATTAGCCAGGGCCGTGAACAGGCCGTCTTCAACAATCTCGAGCAACAGGGCGTTCGCTCCGGCGAGCACCTCTGCCGCCCGCTTGGCCATCACTCCGTCCGGCCGGAAGCAGATTTCGTCACCCAAGCTGTGCATCGCCTGGAAGATGTAGCTGGCGTTCTCGATGGAGATGGCCCGGTCGGACATGAACGGGGTGTGGATGGCTTCGGTCAGCATCCCCAGGAGATGAATGCGTTGTCCGGTTAGAGCCGTGACCATGTTGAACAAGGCATTCTGTACATTGCCCATGAAGATATCTCCGGTCATGTACTTGGTGGGAGGCATGTACTTCAAGGGCGCCCGCGGGAAGATCTCGCGCGCCATCTGTGCCTGCGCCAACTCATAGACGAAGCTATCCTGCACTTTGGGGGAAATCTCGAAGGCATGACCGAGTCCAATTAGCTCGTCCGGCAGACCAGCCCTCTGGGCTAACTGCTCATTGATGAACTGGGAGGCCAGCACCGTGTGGGCTTCCTCCAGGGCGTCGGCAGTGGTCAGATAATTATCTTCCCCCGTGTTGATGATGATTCCGGCATAGGCGTTGATGATGCGGGAGAAGTACTGGTCGATCAGGGTACGCTGCATGTTGATATCCCGAAAGAGGATGCCATAGAGAGCATCATTCAGCATCATGTCCAGCCGCTCGAACGCGCCCATGGCAGCAATCTCCGGCATGCAGAGACCAGAGCAATAGTTGCAGAGTCGAATGTAGCGCCTCTGCTCCGCACCCACTTCGTCCAGCGCCTGTCGCATGATGCGGAAGTTCTCCTGGGTGGCGTAGGTGCCGCCAAACCCCTCATGCGTCTCCCCATAGGGAACATAGTCAAGCAGGCTCTGGCCGGTGGTGCGGATGACGGCGATTACGTCGGCACCCTGCCTGGCGGCAGCCACCGCCTGCACCACATCTTCGCGGATGTTGCCCGTGGCCACGATCACATAGAGCAACGCGCCCGGCTTATCGCCATAGGCACTCAAGTAGTCCTGCCGCTGTTCTCGGTTGGCCCTGATTCTTTGCAGACTGACAGACACCTGCGTTTGCAGCGCCCGCTGCACCTTTGACTGATCGAATGCAGGCAACTCAGCGAAGTCAAAGGCAGCGTCCGCAATCTGCTCGGCCACCGCCTGCGCGGATAGTCCGGTGGATAGCATCGCCCGGCCGAAGAAGCTGGCCGCTCCCTGCGTCAACAGGTCGTGCTCATGCAGCGCCTCGATCACCAGGTTGGGGAGTGGCACATCGTGCTGGTCAACGCCATCCACCCCCAACAGGCGGCAGACGGTGCGCTCGACCGCCACGGTGCTGTTCCGATCAATGAACTGCTGGACCTGGTCACTGATTAAGCTGGCACTTTGGCGACAGGCCTTGACCAACGACTCGTCGATACTCAACTTGTTCGTCATCTCGTTTCACCTTTTCGTACATGATGTTGTAGACCGGCAAAGAGGTCGCCTGCTGCATCGCCTGCAGAAAGTCGGCGTCGTCAAACCAGGGGCCGTAAGGGGACATGGGATTGATGGTCACCGCCACCGGGTTCACCTGTTTCCGCACCAGAATGGCGCCGCCGCGTCGCCTGAACTTGGAGTGAGCCTTGGGGCTGATGAAGATCGCCGTCGCATCCTTCACCAACACCACCGGCCGCTCGCTATTGCTTCGCGCGGAAACGGCCTCCAAATCCCGGTCGGTCAGTGCCCCGCGGAAGATGAAGTGTGGGATTCCGTCGACTGACTGCTCGCAGAAGACCTGGTGCGCTGGACAGCTCGGAAGCTTGGGGCCCAGGGGCAAGGTCAGCAGCTCAATCAGGTGGCGGGCCCGCTTGACCACTTGCCGCATTTCGGTGGACATGGCAGCCCCGACCGCTAAGATAGCACCGTCGGCATGGCTGGCGAAGGAAAGCCGTCCAGCCGCGCCATCGATGATCACCTTCTGGCAGCCAAACTGCCGCAACAGCTCGCCCACCTGCTGCACCTGGCTGGAGATGGCCGGCCCGGAGACCTCCAGGTAACCAGTCGAGAGCCCCCGCACCACTTGGACCTCGCCCAAGTTGGTGCTGATGCCGGTATGGTGGAGCAGCTCATATGCGACTTCCGTCCGCTGCAGGCAATCGCTGGTGGTAGCAGCCAGCATGCCCGGGCGCACGGTAATCCGTGGCTTCGGCAGCAGCGTAATCGCGTCCGTCTCCTCTCCGTCGTAGCCGATAGAGGTGATACCCAGGGTAAGATCGGGGTAGTAGTAGTCCAACAGATAGTTCAGGACGGTCGTCTTGCCGGCGTTCTTGCAGAGGCCGATGGTGGCGATCGTCTGGCAGGCGGCAAGACAATCCGCCAGGCGCGGACTAGGCATGGCCGTTACGCTTGTTGCGCTTCAACCCCTTCGGCTCGATGGTCACGCCCTGCCCGTTCAGCAAGCCAGCTACACCGTCCAGGACGGTGCCTCGCTCATCGTGTGTCTGGTTGAAAGAGTAGTAGTCCGGCTCGGTATAGGTGCTGATCATGCCTTCATAGTTGCGCAACACGATGCGCTGATAGCCCTGGCTGATGATGTAGTTCGGCATCGCCGGAATCTTGCCGCCTCCGCCCGGTGCGTCGATCACATAGGTCGGTACGCAGAAGCCGGAGGTATGGCCGCGCAAGCCTTCGATAATCTCCAGGCCGACTGCCACCGGGGTGCGGAAGTGTGAAATGCCGACAGACAGGTCGCATTGGTAGAGGTAATATGGCCGCACGCGCATCTTCACCAACTCATGCACCAACTGCTTCATGATCGCGATCTTGTCGTTGATCCCGGCCAAGAGCACTGACTGATTGCCCAGGGGAATGCCGGCGTTGGCCAAGCGGTTGCAGGCCTCCTTGGATTCGGCCGTGATTTCGCTCGGATGGCTGAAATGAGTGTTCAGCCAAAGCGGATGATACTTGGCCAGCATGGCCGTTAGCTCCGGAGTGATGCGCTGCGGCATCACCACCGGCACCCGGGTGCCGAGGCGAATCACTTCCACATGTTCGATGACATGCAGCCGCGCCAGGATGTACTCCAGCTTTTCATCGGAAAGCAGCAGCGGATCTCCGCCGGAGATGAGCACATCCCGCACTTCCGGCGTCTGCTCGATATACTGCAGGCACTGCTCGATCTTTTCCGCCGGCACGGCGCAATCGTGCTGGCCGGCAAAGCGGCGCCTAGTGCAATAGCGGCAGTACATGGAACACTGGTCGGTGACCAAAAAGAGCACCCGGTCCGGATAGCGGTGAGTCAGCCCAGGAGTAGGCGAATCGCCGTCCTCGTGCAAAGGGTCATCGATATCATCGGGGTGCCTAACTAGTTCATTCAAGGTGGGCACCGATTGTTTGCGGATGGCATCGTTCGGATCATCCACATCGATCAGCGAAAGATAGTAGGGGGTGATGGCCATGCGCAGCACATCCAGGCAATTGTTGATCGCCTGCTTTTCCTCTGCCGAGAGGTAGATGTGTTTCTCCAACTCCTCCACATCCGTAATCCGGTGGGAGACCTGCCAGTGCCAATCATTCCACTGTTCATCGGTCACATCCGGAAACATGGTCGCGCGCCGACTAAAGTTCATCTCATGCACCTCCAACAACACGCCAGTGTTGCTATGTTGCTTACCTAACATAGATGCGCTCATAGAGTACTCGCAGGTCGCTGTTCTCACGCAACTCAGCCAGGGTGATGGCCGCGTGGTCTTTGGTATAGCCATTGCCCATGATCATGGTCACGTCCTTGCCGACCCCCTCCGCCCCGAGAGCTGCCCGGGTGAAGCTGGTGGCCATGGAGAAGAAGTAGCAGATGCCGCCATCCCTGACCGGCAGAATGGTGGACATCTCCGTGTCCGGCACATTCACGCAGTTGATGGCCAGGTCGCATTCGCGGCCACCGGTCAACTTCAGCACCTCGGAATAGACAGACATGCCGTCCGTGGCGTCGCCCACGATGTAGTCGTGGCAGAGGCCGAGTGATTGCAGCTGCCGCTGCGACTCTGACGTGCGCACCAGCCCGATCACCTGTCCGGTCGGTCCGACCCGCTTCATCGCCTCGTAGCAGCAGAGCATGCCGGACTTGCCGCTGGCGCCGATGATCAGCACCCGGTCACCCGGCCGCACCAGCTTGGCCGTCTGCGCCGGGGCACCGGCCACGTCCAGGGCGGCTAGGGCCAACCCTTCGGACATGTCCGAAGGCAGCTTGGCATAGAGACCGCTCTCAAACAAGATGGCCTGGCCGACGATCTCCACCCGGTCTATGTCCAGATGGATGCGCCGAATGCTCTCAATGCGGAGCGGCGTGAGGGACAGCGAAACGAGGGTGGCGATGTCATCCCCCACAGCTAGGTCAATCTTGCCGGCCAGCTTGGGGCCGATAGCCGCCACCGTGCCGATCAGCATTCCACCCGACCCGGTGACCGGATTCTGCATCTTCCCCCGTTGCTTGACGATGTCCATGATTGCCTGCCCGATGGCCGCGGCGTCGTTGCCGTCAGCCTGCTTCAACTGGGTGAAGCTCGCCGAGTCGATGTTCAGCGCCCTGACGTCGATCAGGATCTCATTGTCGTAGATGGTCATCTGGTTATCGATCACCAGCGCCGCCTGGGGTAGCACCCCCTGGGGCTCGATCACCCGATGACTGCCGTATTTGCATCCCTCTTTCATTGCGTCAGTTGCCCCTTCCCTATCTGCAATAGTGCCCGGGCCTCGCTCGGGCTGGCTATCTCCCGGCCCAGCAATCTCGCGATGCTGACCGCCTTTTCCACCAATTCTCCGTTAGACTCGGCCAGGCGCTTCGGCTGCAAGTAGATGTTGTCCTCAAACCCCACCCGCGCGTGTCCGCCGGCCACTGCGGCCAAGGCCACCAGGTTGAACTGGGCACGACCGATGCCAGTGGCGGTGTAGGTTGCGCCCGGCGGCAGGCTCTCCACCAGAAAAGAAAACTCGCGCAGACTGGCACCGATGCCGCCGCGCACACCCATCACCAGGTTGAAGTGCAGGGGCGCGACGATGATCCCCTTCCTGACCAGGTGGTGCACCGTGTTGATCATGCTCTGATCAAACACTTCCAACTCCGGCTTCACCCCAGCCTGTTGCATGGCCGCGGCGAAGGCGATGATCGTGTTTTCGGTGTTGACGAAGATCGCATCCCCGCCGAAGTTAAGAGTTCCGCAGTCCAGGGTGGCCATCTCCGGGTGAAGCGTTAGGGGCTGCAGCCGCTCTGCGTTGCTCATGCCGGCTGCCCCCCCGGTGGAGGGCTGAATAATCACCTCCGGGCATTCTGCCCGAATGGCCTGCATGCAGGCAGCGAAGCGTTCTGCGCTTTGGGTGGGCGTGCCATCGTCCTCTCGCACATGCAAGTGGATGATGCTGGCCCCCTGCTCGCAGGCTCGCCTCGCCTCCGCCGCGATCTCGCGCACGGTGTAAGGCACATTAGGGTTCTGCTCTTTGGTCACCTCGGCCCCGCAGATGGCCGCAGTGATGATCATTTTGTCCATGCAATGCCCTCCTTGTTTCGTTCAAACTAAAAGAGCCATCTCAATTCGCAAGAATTGAAATAGCTCGGTGCAAATCTCTTTGCAACAGTCAGTCGGAGTTGCTCCGGCTAACCAAGTGATAAGCGCTGGCTCTGCTTATACTTTCGGCGGATAAAGCCTTCCCCCACAGCCTCAGTCAACCAGAACTTAACATCCATAGGGTACCCTCATATCCGCGCCTCTATTTAATGCAAATCCCTATTTAACTGTCGCTGAATTTGGAATTTTACCTCTAGATCAAGCTATCATAAGATTATTAGCAATGTCAAGATGATCCATTCGGCTTTCGGGTGGTGCCAATCAGGTCCGCGCTGCACGCACACATGAGTGCCCTGCACGGTGTCTCTGCAAGCGGTGTGCTCCCATGTCCCGAGCGCTCGTAGGGGTCGCATGTATGCGACCCGCTCGTCCAAGGGAGCAAAGGAATCCCGGGCAGTCGCAGAGAATGTCTGACAAACACCAACAGTATGAGGGGGATAAGGATGATTCGCATCAATTCTGAACACGTGACCTGCACGCTTTCCAAGGACCATGCGCCGGTGGCCAGGGCCAAGTCCGGGGAGATGGTCATTTTTGAGACGCTGGACTGCTATGGTAACCAGATCCGCAGCGAGGACCTCGACTTCACCGGAATCAGGCGAGACTTCAACAACCCAGCCACGGGGCCGCTGTTCGTGGAGGGCGCACAACCAGGCGACATTTTGAAGGTGGAGGTGCTGGACATCCGGGTCGCGGACCAGGGCGTGATGGCGGTGCGCCCCGGAGCGGGCGCGCTCGGTGACGTCTTCCAGTCCGCCCGCACCAAGATCATCCCGGTGCAGGATGGCCAGGCCCTCTTCAACGATCGGCTGCGCATACCCTTGAACCCGATGATCGGCGTGATCGGAGTAGCCCCGGTGCAGGAGATGAAGACGACAGTGCCGCACCTGCACGGCGGAAATATGGACTGCAAGCGCATCGTCAAGGGCGCCACCGTCTATCTGCCGGTGACGGTGGAAGGTGCGCTGCTCTCAATCGGCGACTTGCACGGCGTGATGGGAGACGGCGAGATCGTGATTTGCGCAGTGGAGATGGAGGGTGAGGTCACCGCAAAGGTTGAGGTAATCAAAGGACGCAACCTGCCGCTCCCGCTGGTAGTTGAGGGCGACAGCTTGATGGCCATCGCCTCCGAGCAGACTCTGGATGAAGCAGCCCATGCCGCGACGCTAGCCATGCACACCTTTCTGCACAAGGAAGTCGGCATGGACATCCATGAAGCAGGGATGCTGCTCTCGCTAATCGGCGAACTGAAGATCTGTCAGATCGTCGATCCGCTAATGACCACCCGCATGGAGCTGCCGCTCTCTGTGCTGGAAAGCTACGGGTACCGGTTGCCCTAGGTTAGAACCGTAGCCTGTTATCTGCAGGCCAATAATCATTTCAGATTCATCAAGATAGCAGATGCCACCGTGCACGCCAAAGTGCCCGGTGGCATTCTTGCTCCGTGTTTTGTTCAAGTATCCCCTGCCCGCGCCGCTACTCAGGCGCTCCGCAAAGTGCTTGGTATGCTCTTCGCCACAGCTACTCTCGCAATCACCATGGAGATGCCAATCGCTGCGAGCATAGAGAAGACAAACGGAGTTAGCGGAATTGAGCCTGTTCGTAGCAACACATCTGCGCCCATGATCAACAGCAGCAAGGCGAGTAACAGGGCCAGCACTGCGGAGAACACGCATTCCGTAACAAACAGCAACCAGACTTGGTGCTTGCTCATGCCGATGATCCGCAGCAAGGCCAGTTCCCGACGGCGGCTTTGCACGAGCGCAAGAGCCGTTGCCGCCACAGACAGCAGGGCAAGCCCGATGACTATCGGGGTATAGCTACCAGCCGCCGCCTGTAACTCGAGCATGTTTGACTGTTCCAGCCGTGCGTAGTCGTCAACAGTCATCACTTCCAGCTCGGGCATTTCCTGCGCCAGACGGTCCCGCAGTTGCTGTACTCGATCATCTAGCTGCACGGCTAGCCCTGGCAACGCGATGCCGACGCGGTTCACCCGGTCAGGCGGAACACTCGCCAGCTGTTGCACCACTGATAGATGCCCCCAGAGACCTGGCATCGAGGGCTGGCCTGTGGTGCCCGTCAGGGTGACTCTCTGTTCTGGTGCTCCGACCAGTTGCCATGACTCGCTTTCACCCTGGCCGATGTACGTGGCCACACGGATCGGGATGTCGACGGGGTTGTGGTCATTATCCAGGTGAAGACCGCGTAGTACGAACATGGACTGGCCTAGGTTATCTTGACTCAAAGTAACGCCATATCGCCGAGGAGGAAGGAGATACCAGGTGGTTAACCCGTTGTCGCGACCCACAAGAGTGCTATCGATGAACCTCTGATCATTTGGGAACCAGATAATTGAAGGCACTTCCACCGTTGCGGTCAGTTCAGCTTCAGGGAAGATGCTACGCGCTATCCCTTCGACCTGTGAACGAGAGAGCAGTGTCATCACACGATCACTCCGTGTGTTCCCTTCGGGCCGAGTGCGAATAACTATGTGCCCTCCATCTCCTTGCAGGTACGGGTAGCGCCAGAGCGATGCCATCAACCTGATGCCGGAGACTCCAAGAGAGCAAACAAAGAGCGCCAGCGCTAGGGCAATGATGAAGAAGCAGTAGCTGCGCAGGTTGCGACGATATGAACTAAGAATGATCGACCTCATCAGACCACCTCCAGAGTCCCTTCACTAGGGAAGGTGCATGCCTATTCCTTGATCAGAGTAGCCGCTGGACGATGCAACACATTGAGAGTCGCCACCAAGCTAGCCACCAGACCAAGGAGCATAACAGTTTGAGCTGCCCCTATGTTGTCTGACAGCAACGAATGCCAGTTTCCGAGCCCCAGCCAGCCATTGACGATCAGCGCTCCGGCAAAGGCCAAGGCTGTTCCGAGCACCAGAATGCTGCATGCCTCGAGCAACAGGAACAGCGCGATACGAGCCTTCCCAAATCCCACGGCACGTAACGCCCCCAGTTCCCGTGTGCGCTCTCGCAGACTGAGTGACGTCAAGATGTAGAAACCGCCCAAGCCAGCCACAAGCAGCAGTGCACGGGTGATGGAGATCAAACGTCTAGATATATTGAGAGTGTAGTCATAGTTCTGTGCCTCGTCGTAGTTTCGGATTGCCATTCCCGTGGACATTGCCCTGATGGACTGCTCGATGCTTCGAGACGAGGCAGAGGGATCAAGCAGCACCAGCAGAGTGCTGTAGCGCGCAAACTCCGGTAGCGCGCGCTCGGCACCTGCTTCTGTCAGCAGGCAATAGGTTAGGGCGTTGTTGGATATGCCGCATACCTTATAGGATACTGCGTGCTCCAACTGTGAGGGCGCCGCCAGTTTGATGGTGTTGCCGAGCTCTGTATCGCGTGCCAGGCTAGAGTCTATCGCGATTTCGTCTTCAGACGCCGGAGCCCGACCGTCGCTGAACGTGAAGTCGAGTAAGCTATCCGCCTGATACTGAACCGCAGCCTCTATCTGTCTGGCACCCAGCACCAGTGGCAGCAAGACTACCTGCTCGACCTGCCTCACCCCATTGAGGGAGGAGACTCGTTCCTTCAGCCCGCCCACCATTGAACCGGTTACGCGAATATCAAAGGGGATGGCTCTCCAGGTTTCAATGGTCTGGTTGGCCAAGTCATACATCATGGCGCCGGTAATGGCCAGGGACGTGACCAGGCCGATCACCGTCAAGAGCAGGAAGCTGGTGCGCAGAAGATTGCGAGTAATGCCCCAGCGCACCAAGCGCCAGATGAGGGTAATCATGCACCGAAGCCCTGCCTTTCTCGATGCAGGCTGACTACTCGATCGGCCAGTTCTGCCCATTCGCTATTGTGAGTGACCAAGAGGCATGCCGCCTGCTGATCTCGCACCAGTGAGGTTATCAGCCCCATAATCTCCTGCGCAGTCTGATAGTCCAGATTGCCGGTCGGCTCATCGGCAAAGATGATCTTGGGGTCCAGAGCCAGTGCCCGGGCCACCGCGACCCGCTGCTGCTCGCCGCCAGAAAGTTGCCCGGGTCGATGCCCCATGCGTTCCGCCAGCCCGACGCGTGCCAGCATCTCCCGGGCGCGCTGGACTGGCTGCTTGGAGTTGATTAGGCGCAGGGGTATCTCCACATTCTCCTGCGCCGTCATGGAGCCAATAAGGTTGAATGATTGAAAGATGAACCCAAAGGTCGACGCCCGTAGGTGGGAACGCCGTTCATCTGACAGTGTGTAGATACTCTCGCCATTCAGCAGTACAGTCCCTTGCTCTGGAGGCTCTAACCCCGAGAGCACGTACAACAAGGTAGATTTGCCGGTACCTGACGGTCCAACCACCGCCGTGAACTCGCTGGATCCCAGGGAAATGTCCAGATTATCAAGCACATTGATGCGGCTCTCGCCGATTCGATATGTCTTTGTCAGACCCCTGCCCTGCAGAATCGATTCCATTCTTGCATGCCCTCCTCCACACTCCGCTATCACATTGCGTCAAGATACTCTATTCCGCCGTCTCGCTCTGATAGGACTCTCAAGAACTCTAGCACCGTTGAAACGCATTGCTCCCCGCGTCCGAGCGGCAACAAGCGGCACGAACCATTTATCCCCTGGGATTTTCCACCTTCACTCGTCCAGTTCCTGCATTTGACAGGGTGATTCGTTCGACACCAACCGACAGAAAACACTTACCCTAGAGCACCTTCTGAGCGGTGCTCTTTGTGATAGATTTGTTTTCTCCGTGCAGGCAGGAGTGTCTTGCGGAGAAGTTGAATATCCATATTATGGCGAGACGAAGGGCTCGGCTCTTGCGGCGCCCATCGCGGGTTCGAACGTGGCATCGGCTGCCGCGCAGGCACGTGCATGGCGGTAGATAGGGCTGCACAAACCGTAAGGGAGGCGTTGGATGTGGACAGTTGGCTGCTAATCGACTGTGCGCTGCGCACAACGGCGGTGTTGGTGGAAGCAACCGACGACGGCTACCGGATGGTGGCCAGGGGTGAGGCGATGACTACCCTTGACCCGGAAGGCGATGTGACGCTAGGTGTCGTGGCTGCCGTGCGTCAAGTGGAGGAAACGAGCGGACGGTCACTGCTGCACACCGAAGATCCGCTCGGGATCATCAGCCCGCGGGATTCGCACGGAAACGGCGTGGACCAGGTATTGGTCACCAGCTCAGTAGGCGGCGGGTTGCAGATGATGGTGGCCGGGCTGGTGCGGATCATGACAGCTGAAAGCGCGGAGCGGGCTGCTCTCGGCGCAGGAGGGAACGTGCTGGACGTGATCGCGATTGATGACGGCCGCATGTCTCATGAGAGAATTGAACGCATGCGTGAGCTGCGTCCCGACATGTTCCTGTTTGGCGGAGGAGTAAACCATGGAAACCTAAACGATGTGTTGGAGTTCGCCCGCGAAATAGCCCAAGCCGATTTGCTCGACATGCCGATCGTCTTCGCCGGCAACCTGGAAGCAAGAGATGACGCCCTAAAGCTCTTGGGCGAGTATGAGGTGCACATGGTGGATAATTTGCGGCCGAAGCTGGAGCAGGAAGTGCTGGAACCCACCAGGCAGAAGATACATGAACTATTCATGCGTCACGTCGTTTCCAAGGCTCCCGGCTTTGACAAACTGGGAGAATGGGCCAGCCGCCCGATCATGCCCAGCACAGGGGCTGTCAGCCGGCTGATGGAGCTGGTGGCACAGGACGGAGCTCAGAATGTAATGGGAGTGATTGTCGGAGACTCGACCACTGATGTCTTCTCAGTCTTTGATGGGCGTTTCACGCGCAGTGTGTCAGCCGACCTTGGCCTGGGCTACAGCATCGCCAGCGTGGCGGTGAAGGCGGGTCGCCCGCAGTTGGAGCGTTGGCTGCCGTTCTTCATCAGGCGAGATGAGCTGATGGATCACCTGCGCAACAAAATGCTGCACATCGTAAGGAAACCGGATGACGACCGAGACCTGGCTATTCAGCAGGCAGTCACCCGCGAGGCAATGCGCTTGGCTTTGGTTCAGCACACCCATCGGGCTATACGCCTGCGCGGCGTGCATCAGGAGCGGGACATCGCCTCCATCTTCGAGAAGTTTGCCGATACGCTGGTGGACATGAGCAAACTGGATCTGATCATCGCGGCCGCCGGCGTCTTCAGTTGGGCTGATGATCAGGCCAATGCTTTAATCCTCTTGGACGCACTGCAGCCGGAGGGGGTCACCCGCTTGGCAATTGACCAATCCATGACCTCACCTCATCTGGGAATACTGGCCTCTGTCAATCCGGAGGTTGGTCGCCAGGTCTATCTGCGGGACGGTCTGCAGCACCTGGGGGTGTCAGTCTGCCCAACGGGCAGGCTCGTTGACGGAGCTCTCTGCTTGACCGTAGCCGTCACTGAAGTGAACCGGAACAGAGTGGAGCATCAGGTCATGGGTGGTAAGGTCTCCTTCCTGCCGGCAGGCGAGGGAGCGGAAGTGGTGGTTCAGCCGCAGCCGGGGCTGGATGTCGGCGCTGGGCGGGGAAGGAGCCGCAAACTGACCATGGGCAATAACACCTGCGGCCTGATCGTGGACACGAGAAGGAGGGGACGCAGATGAGCCTGGCATTGCCGATGCAACCTGTGATGACTATCCGTCGCACGCGCCGCCTGCCAATCCTCGGTGAAGTACTAGTCCAGGCGGGAGAGGCTGTCACTGCAGACACAATTGTGGCCCAAGCGGAGATAGTCGGGGTGGAAATCCCGGTCGAGGTATCGCGCAAGCTGGGGATTCCGCCATCATTTGTGGAACGCATCATGGTCAAACAAATCGGCGATCTGGTGGAGGCTCGGGATTATCTGGCGGTGAATGTGGGGCTGTTCGGACTTAGCCGAGAGCGAGTGAAGGCGCCTTGCACCGGCTATGTGGAGAGCATCAGCAAGCAGACGGGCATTGTCACACTGCGCACGCCGACCGTCTCTGTGCAACGGAAAGCATATCTGCCCGGTCGCGTGGTGGAAGTATTGCCG
Organism: Bacillota bacterium; assembly: GCA_023436245.1. Taxonomy (GTDB): domain Bacteria; phylum Bacillota; class UBA994; order UBA5500; family UBA5500; genus JAEZJZ01. The sequence goes on from JAEZJZ010000103.1 coordinate 14,580, forward strand.
CGCGAGGGAGTAGTGGTCGAAACCTGCGGTGTGGCGCTGACCGGCGCCTTCGGCGTGGGCGGCGAGCGCTCCGGACGCCTGCGACTGGCAGTGAGCCAGCCTGATCAGGTGCTCACTCCGGACCTGATCAGCAGCGAAATGTCAGGGACGATCGTGGTGGGCGGCGGCTCAGTTACAGCTGCTGCACTGAAGAAGGCAGCCGATCTGCGCGTGGCAGCGATCATTGCCGGCAGCATTCATGACTCCGCTTTGGCCGAGTACCTGGGCTATGAACTGGGCGTCCCGATTACGGGGCAGGAGGACATCGTCACCGCCCTGATCCTGACTGAAGGCTTCGGAGAGACGGCGATGCGCCAGGCGGCGTTTGATCTCCTGCAGCAGCACGCGGGCCGGATAGTCTCCGCGAACGGAACGACGCACCTGCGCAGCAACTTGGTGCGGCCTGAGGTTGTCATTCCTGCAGAACTCAGCGAGTGAGGCGCTCCGATAGCCGGGCGGCTGGAGCTCACAGGAGAGCCCTTGCTAGCAGCAAATCCATAGCACACGAAACGGCGGCTGGTTAATACCAGTCGCCGTGCTTGTGCTATGAGACGCTGTGATCATGACCATTCTCACGACGAGGCGGGTCGCATCCATGCGACCCCTACGAGTGCACGAGACCGTCACGCTGGGAGGATTGGAAGGGGAGTTGGGTAACGCAACCCCGACGAGCATGAGCGAACGTGGAATGCACCGCGTCGGAAACTGGGTCACGGGATGCGACCCCTGCGAGCGCGAGCGGCCGCTCTGTCCTAGGGTGCGACGGGTCGCATCCATGCGGCCCCTACGATCCGGAGCCATACCATCTTCGTAGGGGCGCCATGCATGGCGCCCACTGCGCCCTCAAGCTTTCTGCTTGCTGCGAAAGCGACGCACTTTGATCAGGCTGGCGCAGGTGTTGCAGCACCAGCGGCGCGTGCTGTTCTTGCTCTCGTCGTAGAAGATCCATTGGCAATCCGGGTTATCGCACCGCTTCAACCGCTTGACATCGCGCACAGCGAGCAAATCGGCAAAGGACGCAGTGATTTGATATAGCACGGCACTCCAGTCGTCACTCACTGGGCTAACACTCAGGCGGAAGCAGTCGTCATGCTCCTGCAGTTGACTCTGCAGCGGCGTGGCGGCAAGACGTCGGTTGATCTGCTCAATCTGTTCAGCCGTCGGTCGATCGTGCTGGTCAATGGCTGTCGCGGCTTGGGAAAGCAAGGTGCGCAGCTCGATCAGTTCGGAGCTTTGATCAGCTGTGATCGCAAAGTCGGCAGGCAGGCCCCACCTGACCAGGAAATCGCGAACCCACTTGGGATCATTCAGCAACTCTCTATTTGGCGGGTGCGTCAGGGCCCACTCGGTGTTGATCAAATCCAGGCACACCAAATTCATATGAGTCACCACCTGTGGATAGCGTATCGCATCGGCCCCAGTTAAGCAATTGGCAGGCGACCGGAGGCAGGTCATGCGTAACTATATATATTATCATTGACAGTTACATAATGGGCTGATACGATCTCACTCGTAACCACCAATAACTAGCTAGCTAGTTACAGAAGCAGGAGGGATAATCAAATGTGCCTTGTGGCCAGTGATGTGAAGTCGCTTGCCTATGAGTTGGGAGCCAACCTCTGTGGCATCGCTTCGGTCGATCGGTTGTTCGAGTCTCCGCCAGGCTACCACCCGCGCGACGTCTTCGCTGAATGCAGGTCAGTGATCGTGGTCGCCTCAGCGTTCCCGGAATGCTCCCTCAATCAAGGCAGCGACATCTATACCATGGCTAGGAATCTGATGGCGGACAAGATGGATCTGCTGGCGGCTGAGCTTGCTTCCTGCTTGCAGAGAAAGGGCGTTTGGGCTGTGTCCGTTCGCTCCATGGGTAACACCAAACAGGATGCTCTGGGTAGATATCGCGGTCCCATATCCCTGAAGCATGCGGCAAGGCTGGCTGGACTCGGCGAGTTTGGCAAGAACACACTGCTGAGCAACGAGGTCTTCGGCAACATGCTCTGGATGAGTGCTGTCCTGGTCGACGCGAAGCTAGAGGCCGACCCACTCGCCACCTATGAGGTCTGCCCGGCGGATTGTCATGCCTGCGAGATCGCCTGCCCAGCTAACGCGATCGAGCATGGTAGTCTGTTCAATCAACTGGCTTGCTTTGGGCATGCCTACAGCTACCCGGAGGGCAAGGAAACGATCAACTGTCATCTTTGCCGCAGCATCTGTCCACATCATGCGGGTTTGAGTAGACGCCTAAACTAGACAGGCTTACGGCCCAACAACTGGAGCACCGCATCTTCCTCGGCGTAGTCCACCTGTTCTCCCGCTACAGGATAGGCGCGCTCCCAGGCAATTGTCCGTTCCAGCCCCAGTTCCAGGGGCACCCTCTCCTGATAACCAAGCTCTTTCCGAGCCAGGGCCGTGTCCACCAGCAGATCCTGGGTAGCATTGATGCCGCTTTGCAGGGTCTCTGGGAGTCTATCCTTGGGCACGGTCAGTATCTCGCCATCCCAGCCGGCCAAGCTGCCGATAATCCTAACCCAATCGGCGAAGCTCGGGGTGCGCTCTTCGCCCAGGTTATACACCTTGTTGGCAGCCTCGGGATTTACCACAGCCAGATAAACGCCGTGGGCGATGTCTTCCACAAAACCCTTGGTCCAGCGCCAAGCCGCGAAACCCTCTTCCAGAATGATATACCTGCGCTGATCGTCCATCCGGCGCAAATAGTGGTGCAAACGCCGCTGCCTGTCGTGCGGGCCATAGACCATCGGCAGACGCAGCATCGTCCCTGGAAGCTGCGGCTCACTCATATACACCCGCTCGCAGAGCACCTTGTCATAGTAGTAATAGAGGTCAGGGTTCTCGGGGTCGCTGGAAACATCTCCACGATAAGGATAGAGTTTGCTCCGCAATGCGGATGCCTCTGTCACCGGCAGCGGCTCCAACTCGCCCGTTTCCAGCTCAGCCATCAGGGCGTAGGCGCGATAGACATCCTGGCTGCTCAGCGCCACCATTCTACCCGCGTACCCTGTCAGCACATCCACCACATGGCGTGCATCTTCCTCCCAGAGCGGAATGGTGTCAACCACGACGTCAGCCTGCAGCTGACGCAGGACAGGTGCGTACTCCGGCAGCTGACGTCGATTGCCGATCACCTGCCGAACGCCTGCCGGCAACTCCTGTCGCTTGCGCCCGCGATGAAAGACGGTTAACTCGATTCCAGCCTCCAGCAAGCGATTGAGCACCGCTCCGCTGATGTAACCCGTTCCGCCGAGCATCAACACATGCATCTGCAATCCCCCCTAAGCTAAGTGATTACAGTGACGGCGCAGTGGTGAGCCACCTTAGCTGTCACTGTCGGCATCCCTTCTCTGTTCTCTCCAGGGAGAACGACTTCCTTCGCGACTGCTGATTACCATCCTCAGTAACAAACCCACCCACACCTTCCACGCTGGTTGCTCCACAAATGGTGGTTGCCCTCCCTGCTGAAGGGGTCTATAATCCTCTTCGGATTAGCCTGCAGGGAGTTGTTCGCAGATGACAAGCATCCTCCACCGCTTGCGCCAGGAGCCGTTGTTTCTAATCACCTTGCTACTGAGTATACTCACTGCCTTCTGGTCTGCGCCTCGTTGGTCAGTGATCGACTGGAAGGTAATTCTTTCCTTGTTCAACCTAATGACCGTACTGTTGGCCATGGAGGATTTGCGCCTGCTGGATGCTGCCTCCGTACGCCTCCTGAGGCGCTACCGACAGGAACGCGTGGTCAGCTTGGCGCTGATAGCGCTCACCTTCTGCAGCTCGATGCTGATCACCAATGATGTTGCCTTGCTCACCTTCGTCCCCTTGACGATCGTGGTGGCGCGCCGGGCAGGGTTCAATCCCTGTTACCTGGTGATTCTGCAGACGCTGGCGGCAAACCTAGGCAGCAGTCTGACCCCCATGGGCAACCCGCAGAATCTGTTCCTCTATGCGCGTTTCCAGATAAGCACCAGCCGCTTTCTGCTGACCACCGCTCCCATGGTTCTGCTTGGTGCACTTTGGATGTTGCTACTCTCCTATCGCATACCGAAGCGGGATCTGCAGTTTGATCTGGAGCGAGTGACGGTCAAGGACCAACGGCGTCTCGTCGTCTATGCGCTGCTGTTCCTGGCGGTGCTGCTCTCCATTTTGCGTGTTCTGCCCTACCAACTGGTCAGCGCGCTGACCATCGGCGTGGTCCTGCTCTGGGATCGTCGCCTGCTCCCCAGGGTCGACTATTTCCTGCTCGGCACCTTCATCTGCTTCTTCCTGTTCATCGATAATCTGACCAGGATCCCTGCCATCTCCAGTTACATGCAGTCTCTCCTGTCTACGCCGGGACGCACTTACCTGATCGGGGCAGCACTGGCCCAGGGCATCAGCAACGTGCCCAGCGCAATCATGCTGGCTGGGTTCACTACACACTGGCCCGCCCTGCTGCTGGGTGTGAACGTTGGGGGGCTGGGCACGCTGATCGCCTCTCTGGCCAGCGTGATCTCCTACCGGCTTTATGCCAAGGCTTATCCAGGGAGCAGCTACCTCGGCCGGTTTCATCTGCTGAGTTTCTTCAGCCTCTTGCTGTTAGGGGCAATCACCTATCTGCTGGTTTAGGTTGCGGGCACACGCCAGTGGAACTGCCAAGTCTCAACCGATAACACAGAAAAGGCTTTCCTGCGCTGGAAAGCCTCCTTACTTTTGCCTTGACGGAATGAAGTCCACCCTCGGTCTGCGCTGGCCAGCATAACCAAACGAGTGCCTTCGTGCCCAACCTACCCGGCGACCTCCTCACGGACGCTCTGCCTGGTCAGGCGCCGGTGGTTCTGTGCCACCAGCAGGGCCGCCGACAAGCCGACCACACACCAGATTAGAGCCACCCCGCCCCACCCGCCGCTGTCGGCCAGCCAGCCATTCAGCACCCCCGAGGCTGCGGCGCCAAGATAGGCAGCTGCGTCAAGACTGCCGGCCACCGTGGAGGTTAGTCCGTAGCGCTGATAGCGGAGCGGGATCACGGTTAGGAGGAGCGTATTTGCTCCGTAGACGAAGCAGGATGCGCCTGCCAGCAGTAAGGCGCTGGCGAGCAGGCTATTCTTGAACACGGCAAGCCCGGCAACTACCAACGCGCAGGCGGCTAGCAAACTGGAGACGGCAGGGCGCTCCTGCCCGCGAAACGCCTTAGTGGCCCAGCCGGAAAGGAAGATGCCAGCCAGGTTCATGGTCGGGATCAGCAGGCTGAAGAGAACTGCCGAGCTGCCGACGCGCTGAGGAATCTCCAGCAGCAGCGTGGGGCCCCAGAGGTTTATGCCTTCCTTGATCACGCCCTGGGCCAAGCAGACGAGCGCGAGTACCCAAAGGCCGGTTTGTGCCGCGATTCGGGTGAATGGCTGATTACGTGGGGTAGGCTTGTCACCCTGCTGCGGTGTGGGATCTGCAGTGGCTGGTATACTCAGCCCAGCGCTTGCGGGGGTATCCCGCATCAACAGCAGCCACAAAGCCGCAAAGGCCATCACCACCACGGCCGGTGCCCGAAAGGCCCATGCCCAGCCAAGACGCGAGACCAAGTAACCGGAAAGCCCCCAGGCCAGATAGTAGCCTGCGATGGTGCTAGTGGTAATGCGCACAGCCGTCTGGGCAATCGGCTTGTCTGGTAGCCAATGAGCCAAGGCTTTCATGATCGGGCCCCAGAGCATTGACTGAAAGAAACCATTCAGTCCCCAGAGGAGGACCATGGTTGAGAGATTTCCCGTGAAGCTGAAGCAAAGATTGATTAGGGCAGAGGCCGACAGCCCCAACCCGATGAACCAGCGGCTGCTCACTCTGTCACCTAGGTAGCCGTTGATCAGCTGCCCGATGGCATATGCCCAGAAGAAGCTGCTTCCAATAGCGCCCAGCGCAGCCTTGTTCACGCCAAGTTCTGCACCAATGCCTGGCAATGCTATGGCGAGGTTCATCCGGCAGAAGTATGCAAATGCGTATGCTGCCCAGCAGAGCAGGAAAACCCGCCTCTGCCAATACTGCCGGTGCTGCAATCAAGTCGCCCCCATCCGTTCTTAGTACCTGCCATTCTTACTTGGACGTCGAAGTGTCAAATCCTCTGAGGATGAACAACTGGCGCCCACTTGCCCAGCACGGAAGCAATGATTTGGGACTGCTCAAGCAACGGTGGCATCGGTCCGCTCTGATCTGTTCTTTGCCCGCCCCTCAGTCCCTCCTCAGGTGTATCGGCTGGACGTAAATCGTGGAAGGGAGGTCTCATCAATGATGATTCAGGAGTTCACCGAGGGGAATCGGCTAGAGGCACAAGCTATGCTGCAGCGATACACAAGCCTGTCCTCGGGCGAAATTGGGCAGTTGCTGAATGAAGGGCAACGTCTGGTGGCGTTGCAGGGCGAGCAGGTCTGTGGCTTCGCCGCCTTAACTCCGGGACACCCCGGTTTCTACTCACTGGCGGTGCTGGTCGAGCCCGCGGCACGAGTCAGGGAACTGGGGGTGCGCTCTGGGGGCAGCTGCTTGCAACATTGCCGACTGACGCCGAAATGGTCTGTTGCCTCTGTCCCAGTCAGAACGCCGGCGGGCAGAACTTCCTGCAGGCTAAGTCGTTCGCCCCTTGGTTCGGCGAGGCGCTGATGCAGCATTGCGGGCCAGAACTGCCCGACCCGCAGTTGATTGCCCGACCGTACAGCGATGCGGACTATGAGACCTGGACACGCGTGATCAATGAGTGCTTCTATGCTATGCGCAAAGCGATTGACGTCAGGCCTCACGTCATCTTTAATGCCAGCGATCTGGCGACTCGTCAAAGGCTGCGCGACACCACCAACGAAAACATCCTCTTCTATGATGGTGATCAGTTGGTCGGCGTAGCCGGCATCGTCGGCTCGGAGATTGACCCGATCGCCGTCGTGGAAAGCCAACGCCGCAAGGGCTATGGCCGCCGAATCACGGCTTACTGCACCAACCGAATCCTGTCTAGCGGCATCAGCCCGGCCAGGCTGATCGTCACCACCTGGAATACTGCAGCTCGTAGAATGTACGAAGAGGCGGGCTACCACTTGGTGGAGCAGCGGGACTGGTACCGTCTGCTATTGAAGTAGCGCCGACATTCATGCCGCCCCGAGAAGCACAAGAGACGGTGACAGTGAGAACCTCTCACTATCACCGTCTTTGCCTAATTCACCGGCCTTCACTTTGACTACCCCTTATCATCCTGCAAAGTCGCGCCTTAATAGAGCCAGCAAAAAGTGATCGTAATACTTGCCCCGGAAGAAGTGCTTCTCCCGAACGATGCCCTCTGCCACAAAGCCCTGCTTCTTCAGCACTTGGTAGGACGCGATGTTCTGCAGGTGGACAAAAGCCTGCACCCGGTTCAACTGCATCTCGCCGAAGCCGAAGGCCAGTGCCCGGCGCAACACTTCGCTCATGATGCCCTTTCCCCAATGCGCGGGAGAAAGGTCGTAGCCTAACTCGGCAATGTGGTTCCCCTTGTCCCAGTTGTGAAACCCAACCGTGCCGATCGGCTCACCAGTCTCCTTGATGCTGATTAGCCAACGATTCTGCCGCGAGTTTGGGTTGCCATTGCCATTACACCAGTCGATGATTGCCTTAGCATCCTCGGCGGAACTGGTTGGTTCACTGTCCACCAGGTAGCGGCAGACATCTGGGTCGCGGAAATGGTTGAAGATGAAATCTAGGTCTTGATCAGCTATTTTCCTGAGTATTGTTCTCTCAGTCTCGAGCGTCAGCCAGAGGTCAAGCAATCTGGCAACCCCCTTCCCCTCCAGATATAACCATAGGCCTATTATATCGATCCGGCAACTTGCATGTCTATGCCCGAAAAGGCTCCTCGGATGTCCCGAGAAGCCTCAACTCAAGGCAGAGAGACTCAGTTATCGATATCCATCAGAGTCGGGAAAGCGAGCACTCCCAGGTTGCGCTGGCTGATCTTAGCCTCAGCGCAGTAGCGGCGGATCTGTTCATCCTGGTGATCCAGAACCTTGAGCATCAGCGCATCGCTGGTGCGGATGTACTCCTGCACATTGATGCGCGCGCTATCCGCAAGCTGAGCAGCGATGGCAGTTGCGCGCATGGAGGCACCGATGCTCACCTGCTCCTGGCTGGAGTGCTCTCGCTGCAGATAGGTGAGGACTGCCTCGGCGTAGCCCGGTTCGGTGAGCAGTTCGTTCACCCTGAGAGGAGCCGTGTGCCGGTACTTGACATAGGCGACCCTGGCGCTGCCGCACATGAATACAGACGAACGATAAGCCAGTGAATGATTGAACCACTGACTGATGCTCTCGCCCGGAAACCAAGCCAGGCGGTCGTTTCCATGGACGCGCTGCCAACGGTCTGTGATCCAGGGCAAATCCGACTCCATCACCGGGCGCTCTGAGATCTCCGGCAGTTCAGCTATGGGTTCGCTTAGTTCAATGGTTGCCCCGGTGACGGCAAATGCCTGCTGCAGGTAGCCGAAGCGGGGATAGTATTCGGGAATGCCGCAGAGGATGGACAACGCGTAGCCCCTGTCTCGGGCGACGCGGTGCCCTTCCTCCATCAAGCGTGACCCGACGCCCTGGCCCTGCAGCCTGCCGTCGACAGCGAGCGGCGCCAAGAACACACACGGCTTCTTCTGACCGAGCACGACGAACTCGAATGGCGAAAAGAGGGCGTGGCCGACCACCCTCCCGTCTAGCTCTGCCACCAGTGACAGTTCAGGATCGAAATGTTGGTTATGGCGCAGCACCGACGCTATCAATGGCTCAGACTTGTAGTAATGCGGGTGTTTGGCCACGAAGGAGTTATAGTTCAAGTTGGCGATGGCGTTGTAATCAGCTAGCTTTTCAGGCCGAATGAGCATAGTAGTCGAAGTAATCACCTCTTCCCATGAAATAGACAAGCCAGCGCGGAACGCTGGCTTGTTGGCTTTACATTACCGAACTAATAGTCTATCAAGTCCGAGCCCAGCTGGTTTTGAGGATAACTTGAGTTTGCCTTCTACGGCTTGAGACTTGAAGCTGTGCTAAAGGATGGACTCGCTGACGCCTTCAATCCCAGCCAGCAGGTTGGCGAAATAGAAGATCAGCTGAGGCCCCTTGTAGGCATCGGTGGGATCCCACCATTCCTTGGTGGTATGCACCAAACCAGCTTTGCCGCCGGCGCCGACACAGACAGCCGGGATGCCCTTGGCGATGGGCGGGTTGGCGTTGGTGTTGCCGCCGTGGCCGAACTGCGGCTCGACGCCGCTGTCCTGAATTACGGTGTAGATGGCCTGCACGATGGGCGCGTCGACAGACTGCGTTCCGGCATGGACATCGACATAGGTGGTGAGGTCATAGGTGATGGTGTCCATCCCCCAGCGATCTGTTTCTTCTGCGCAGGCCTGCTTGATGCACTCCAGCACTTTTCCGTACATGATGTCCAACTCGACCTGGCAGTCGGAGCGCATGTTCATCTTGATGGTGGCTTGCGAAACGATGGCATGCACGCCAGCGTCATTGCCGGCGTGGAAGTTGCTGACCGCGTAGGTTGTCTTGGGGGAGACCGGCACCTGGATGTCCGCTATCTTGGCCACAGCCCGAGCCGCTGCGTGCAGTGGATTGGCAACCTTGGCGAAGGCTCCATAAGCGTGCCCGCCGATGCCGTAGAAGTTGACGGCAAAGGTCTTCATGCCGGTGGCCTGATAGGTGATCGAGTCGGTGCTCGACCCGTCGATGTTGATGCTGCCCACGATGTTGTCGTGATCGTCAAGGAAGCCCTTCATGCCACCGAAGCCGCCCATGCCTTCTTCGCGAGCAGTGCCCATGAAGATCAGATCATAGTGAGTTTCAATTTGGGTATGGTTGAAGGCGCGCAGCACTGACAGTACTGCCACCACGCCCCGCGTGTCATCAGCGATGCCAGGGCAATGGTAAATGCCGTCCTGAGGTTCCGGCCTGCCGGTGACTGTCCCCATGGGGAAGACGGTATCCAGATGGCCCTCAATCACGATGGCCTTGCCGGTATTGCCCTTGCCGCGCCTGACGCCAAAGGCATTGCCGTGGCGATCGATTTGCACATCCTCCAGCCCGAGCGCTGCCAGCTTCTCGGCAAACGCCTTGGCCCGGTTGGCTTCCTGGAAGGTTGGAGCTTCAATCACTACCAGTTCCAGCTGATCTTCCAGCGTATTCTGCTCATCCTGCCGGATAAACTCCACACCGCTCTGCACAACTCCCAGTCCCTTGAGCGACTCGTAAGTCTTCGCGATTTTGTCTGAGACGATATAGTCCATTGCCATGCCTCCTCTGGGTTTTCTGAACAGGCCGGAGGGCCCTCCATCAGTTTATTTCTGGCGCCGTAGCTTAATCCCTGCTTTGCCCGAGGAAACAACGCTGTATTTCGGATGATACCATCTTCTCCCATCTCCTCAGAAAGGTTGCGGGGGAAGAATCAGTGGCAGAGAGGAGCATTTCCAGGACGTGAGCTACTCCATCCTGATCATTGGTGAGCGTAACCAAATCGGCAACTTGCCTGATCTCCGCTACCGCGTTGCCCATGGCTACTCCCAGTCCGCACTCCGCGATCATCTCCAGGTCGTTATGGTCGTCCCCGAATGCGATCACATCGGCCAAGGTATGACCTGACTGGCCTGCAATCAGGCTGATGGCACGGACTTTGTTCACATCCTGATGCATGATCTGACAGAGCGTACCGTTATCCGTTACCGACATGACGCAACCGCCGGGCAGTTGCTCCCGCAGCAGTTGTATGTCTGTGGCCGTGGACAATCCCAACAGCACCTTTGTCACTGTTTCGGTACCCTGACAGAGCGAATCCAATCTGCAGGATGGCAGTCCAGGAAAGAAATCGTCTACCCTGCCTCTGGCGTAGAACACGTCCTCGCATTCAACCGCCACCATGCTCACGGCTCCGTTGTTGCCCATGCTCTCCAGCACCAGGCTGACATCGTCGGGAGCAATCCCCTGTCTGTGAACAAGTCTCCCGGCTTGGTAAATCTCTGCACCGTTGTAGCAGATTAGGGTGATCGGCTGCAGCTGTTCTGGCAGAAGATTGGTCACCGCTCGCGGGGGTCTAGCGGTGGCGATGGCGATTTCAACCCCTTCCCGCCTTAGCGAGTCCAGGACGTGCAGTGTGCGGGCAGAAATACTCTTGTCGGTCCTGAGCAGGGTCCCGTCCATGTCCAATGCCACCATTTTCATGTACTCACCCCCGTAAAATGACTCAGGCAACGTTAGGCCATACACTAGCATGACTGCCCGGATGAGTCAATCACGGACCGAAGATTCGGATGAGCCTCCCGAGATTGCTAGAAGCCCTGCTCCATCAACCAGGCGGCGACTCTCTCCTCCCGCTGCTTGCTGTTCGCAACACCCTCTCGAGGCTTGCCGAGTTGCAGCTCTGAGACGATGCTGCCGTCCAGCATGAAGATGATGCGCTCTGTTCTGGCAGCCACCTTAGCATCGTGAGTGACTAAAAGGATGGTCGTCCCTGCCTGGTTGAGCTTGGTCAGAATGTCCATTACCTCGGCCGCCGCTTGAGAATTGAGCGCACCAGTGGGCTCGTCACCAAAGACGATTTCGGGCTGATTGGTCAGAGCCCGGCAGATGGCTGCTCGCTGCAATTGTCCACCAGAAGCCTGTGTGATATCGCGGTCAGCCAAATCAGCTATGCCTGTCTGCTCCATCAGAGCGGCGGTTCGCTGGCGAATTGCCTGTCGATCAGCCTTTCTCGCTCGATATCCCGGCAGAGCGATGTTGTCCCGGATGGTCAGATTTCGCAGCAGATGACTTTGCTGAAAGACAAAACCCATCTTGTTCAGTCGGAGGTGAGCCAAGTCAGTCTCGGACAGAGCCGTTATCTCTTGGTCATTCAGCCTGACCTGACCGGCAGTCGGCCGGTCCATGCCACTCAAACTGTAGAGCAGAGTTGACTTCCCACAGCCCGAGGGCCCCATCACTGCCACGAACTCACCCTGCTCAATCCGCAAACTGATGTCCTTCAGCACCGCTTGCTCGTTCCCGCGAGCACCGTAGGTCTTGCGAAGGCCTGCTGCCTGCAACGCAACATTCATCTTCACCATTCCACCTTTCATTCGGAAACCATCTGAGAAACACTCGCCTGCTGTATCTGCGCCGTGCTGGCCAGGGTTGTGACGGTCACAACCAGCGCCAGGGCCAGCGGACAGAGACCATAGGCAAAAATCGGGTTGATCATAAAGCTGATCCTGGATGCGCCCATGAGCGACCCAAGCAGGCTAACCATTGTCTGTCCTAGGGTATTAGCAGCGAACGTTCCGACGACGATGCCAGTGCAGAGAACCGTCAGCGCTCTGGTCACATACTGCACCCGAATATCCGTCAGAGAAAACCCAATGCTCTTCAAAATGGCCACCTCTCGGCTGTCCTTGGCGATCATCATGCGCAGGAACAGGGCGGTGATCAGTGCCGAGATGGCCTGGGCAATAGCGATGGCCAGGACGGTGACCAATTGCAGTTGCCTGATTGTGGCCCCAAAAGTCTGAGACACGTACTCCTGGAGTTGGGTCACTTTTGCCGGGCGAAAGGCCCCGGAGTACTCGGCGGCCTTCGCGCGGAGGTCTACTCCTGGCTGCAGGTTCAGGTTGACGACCGACCAGAGCACGTTATCCGCATCCACGGGGAGCAGCGCCTTTGCCGTCCTGCCCCCGTTGGTCACGTCCTGATACAGGCCAACCACCGAGAGCTGGCGTTCCTGCCCGCCGGCCAACACTTGCAGCGAGTCCCCAATTTGCTTGCCGAGCTCCTGGGCGCTGAGATAGGAGAGAGCGATCTCAGCCTCGCTATCCGGAGCACTGCCCGCCAGGTACTCCAGCGGGAAGGCCGAGAAGTCTCCTGCCTCCACATTGATGGTCTCAAACCGGCCGTCACTGCCCAGTACCCGGAAGCGGGAAGTGACGAGCACCGCGAACTTCTCCACATCCGGATCTGCCGCCAGCTGCTCCCGCAGCTGGGCAAGCCGCTGCTCGACCTGATCGAACTGCTGCACGTCAATCCTGAGATCGCTCTGTCCCACCCCCATGTAGGTGGCGAAGTCGGGCGACTGAATTGTGGTCAACAGATTGAGCGGCACAATGATGATGAAGGAACAGATCACGAAGATGAGACAGAGAATGACGAAAGCTTTGGCGCGGGCGAGCACGTCTTGCAGCCCCAGTGCCAGATTGAGGCTCAGCCAGCCTGCCCCGCCGGGGGTCAGGAGCCTCTGTCGGGTGCGGCTCTCCCCCATCTGGCCGGAGCGCAGGGCTTGCACAGCGCTAATCCGCCGGAATCGGCGCAGAATGAACCGGCAGAAGGCGACGATGAGCAGCATCAGCGTGGCTGTGGCCACCGCCGGCACCAAGTTGAGCAGGGCACTCTGCTTGGCCATGCCCATGTAGAGGGTGATGTTCGACGTGAGCACCCGGTTAACGAACAGGGAAGCCAGATAGCCACACACGGAGGCGATCCCAGCCATGATGGTGTACTTGCTCAGGTAAAGCTTCCGGATACACCAGTCACTGATGCCGATCGCTTTCATGATCCCTATTTGCTTATAGTCCTCTTCCAGGCTGGCGATGATCGTGAACCGAAGGCAAAGTAGGGCGATGGCGACGAGCAGCAGGCTGACCGCAAGGGCAACGACGGCCACCATTCCGTCCGTCAGAGCGTTCATCATCCTGAGCAGATTGTAGTTGACGGTTGGCCCGCCTTCCGGCAGATTAGCCGCCTGATACGCGTTGCCAAAGTCGCCCACTCGCGCGGGGTCAGTGAGCAGAAACTCGATCAGGTACTCCGTCGGCCCCAGCTTTCCCCTGACTTTTTCAAAGTCCGCATCGCTGATCACAAACCGCTTTGAGGTAACGATGGAGGGGTTCATCTGCGCATCGCGCACGAAGTCCGCGACGCTAAACACCATGCTAAATGTCCCGTCGTCGATGCGCACGCGATCCCCCAGTTGCATCTGTTTCTGCTGCAGATAGTAGATTGGCACAGCGATTTCTCCGTCCGAGACGTGAACTGGTTCGTTAGCCAGGTTGAGCAACAAGTCAAATGACTTGTTTTGCTGCACCAAGCCGATGTCCATGACGCTGTTCTCCTCCGAGCTCTGGTCGTCGCCGAGGAACAGAGCAGAGCCGTGAACCCCAATCATCTCCACCGTCTGCTGCTCGCTGACCAACTCATGCGCGGCAGCGAAGGCGTCGATCTTAGTCTGGTCCAGTTCGCCCAAGTGCATCTGCACGAAGTGCGGCACCTTCGCCTGAGCAAACAGGTCTCCTAGGGAACTGACCAACTGGATGATCGTGTTGGTGGCGCTGGCAACTAGCAGGGCAGCCAGCATCACGAAGATGAACAGGGCGGCCGTAACCGCTCGGTTGCGCTGCCAGTCCTTCTGTAACTGCTTAAGTAACACGCGAGTCCTGACCTCCATTCCACTGCCGAAACACTCGCTCCAGAGCAACCGTTCGGCTTACCATGCAAGCTTACTACCGACCGGGGCACAAAGCCCCTAACCTAGGTTAGGGATGCAGGTTAGGAATGGAGCTCACGGTCACGGGGCGGTGGGTAAGTTGCGGCAACTGACGGAGGGCAGCCTGCGAAGCGAGTAGCCGGCCAGTCCGCGCATCAGCGCGGTAGCTATGATCTCCCGCGGGCTCTCGGAACACGAAAATGGCTCTCCGGGGAAACCCGGAGAGCCTTAGGGGTTAGTATGTTCTTCCGTGAGACACCCCTGGCATCAAGAGCGTGAAGAAGGCTTCCCGGGGTAGCCCGGAAGCCGTGCATCTCAGTTGTCTTTGGCAGGTTGTAGATCGCCGGAATCGGCCTGCGCAGATCGCGGCACGCCAAGCGTCAAGCAGCTTGGCTCGCCTCAGCCGCCAACTCGGCAGCAATCCGGTTGACCTGCTTTCTCTTCCAGATACCAGACCGGTAGGCAATCGTCGTGATTACCATACCCACTAGCCAAGCGACTAACAGCGAGATGAAGATCATCCGTTCTTGCGCAAAGACAGTGGCGCCGGCTCGTCTGGCCATGGCCACCAGCGCATAGGCCAGCGGCACGCGCATGACTATGGTCGTGCCGAAGCTGATCCACATGGGAGTCACGGTGTCACCTGCACCGCGCATCACGCCGGACAAGCACTGGGTGACGCTCATGGCCACGTAACCCGCCGCAATGATGTACATCATACTCATGGACATACTGATTAACTCCGTGTTGCCCGGGGTGAAGAGCTGCATCAATGTCGGGCCAAACAAGAGAGCGAGCGGCGTCATCACCAAAGCCGTTCCGGCCGCCATCATGATGCCCTGCCTCGTCCCAACCTGCAACCTGTCCAGCCGACGTGCACCCACATTCTGCCCGGAGTAGGTGCTCATCGCCTGTCCGAAGCTGAAGTTTGGCAGCATGGCGTAACCATCCACTCGCATGACCATCACGTTACAGGCCACGAACAAGGCATCACCAAAGCTGTTGATCAGCGCCTGCACAACCAGCATCGCGCAGGAGAAGATGACCTGAGTGAGCCCGGACGGAATGCCGAGGCGCACGATGCGCATCACGCATTCCTTGTTGGGCTTGAGGCTCTTCCAGGAGAGCGTGAACAGGTGATTCATCTGGCGAAGCTTGATCAAGCATAGCGCCGCCGAGATGAGCTGCGCGATCACTGTGGCCAGCGCGACGCCGGCGACGCCCATGCGGTCCACGAGCAGGATATCGCCGACAACATTTAACACCGAACAGATGAGTAGGAACCCCAGTGCCGAGAAGGAGTCTCCCAGGCCCCGGAGCACGCCCGCGAAGATGTTGTAGAAGAAGAATCCGGCTATCCCAATGAAGAAGATGTTCAGGTAAGCGCGACACCCTTCATACACCTCGGGTAGGGTACCGACAGCTTTGAGCAATGGGCCGGTAACCAGCGGCCCCACGATCATGATTGCCAAGGAGGCAATGGCCGTGATGGAGATGCAATTGCCGATGGTCTTGCCCAGCTCTTCTTTGTTGCGCGCTCCATAATGCTGCGACACGAGAATACCTGCGCCGGTAGCAATGCCCACAAACAACGCCAGCAGAAGCATCATTACTGGAAAAGCATTACCCACTGCGGCCAGCGCGGTGTAGCCCCATTTGCTGCGGCCAACCACCACTGCGTCTACCGTGTTGTACAACTGCTGGGCGAAGTTGCCGACCAGCATGGGAAACGCAAACTCCGCGATGCGCTTCCAGGGCACACCGACGGACATGTCCCGAGGAGTGAACATATCTCGCACCTTAGCTAGAACTGCCATTTTCGGTCGTCACCTCCGTGGTCGATTACATACATTAGTCATCTTACCACGGAAACGGTAATGCTGGGTCGATGAATTGTCGGACGCAAGCCGTCAGGAAGAAGGCTTCTGTCCCAATACCTGCGGATCAACACATGTTCAACCTGCCCGGACTTGCGACTCACTTCGGTAGCAAGCATGACTCTTTAGCCTCCAAATTATCAACTCGCATTGCTGAGGTCTACAAGAAGTGCTACAATGGCCCTGTAGTCACTGACAAACCAAGCCAAACTTGAAAAGGTGGAATGCCATCCGGCGCGTGTGCAGTCCCGGTACGTGCAAGGAAAAGAGCGGAAACTCGAGAATCAACAGCAAATGGAGAATCAGCCTGTCCTCGGCACATCTTCAGATGTGCAAACTAGAGCGATCGTTGCTAGCAACCATTGGCTCATGGTGGACAGCCTGTTTTGTCATCCATTTGCCCGATTTCGAGATTCCACTCTTGGCACAGTCCCGATTTCTTCCGTGTGAGGAAATTAGGCCGCAGAGTGAATCTCTGCGGCCTTTTCGCGTGCGTTTGTCAGTGACCGAGATTCAAGAAACTAGGAGGAATCACAGATGACCAAGACCTGCTTGCTCAGTAACAACGAACTCAACATCAGCCTGCTGCGGGAACTATGCAGCAAGCCCGAACCATTTACACCTGGGGAGCCCCTGTTCTGGAACGATCCGCACATCTCGTTGCAGATGCTGGAGTCGCACTTGGATCCAGGCGACGGGGCTAGCCGGAAGCACGAGACTATCGACCGAACTGTCAAGTGGCTGCATTCTACACTGCCCATCCCTGCCAAGGCCAGAGTGATCGACCTCGGCTGTGGACCAGGGCTATACTGCACCAGAATGCATCAGTTCGGTTGGAAGGTTACCGGCATGGACTACTCAGAGCGTTCCATCGCCTACGCCAAGCAGGCAGCCAAAGAGGCAGGACAAGACATCGAGTACATCTACCAAGACTACTTGACTCTAGACCATCAGGAGCAGTATGACGCAGCCTTCCTGATCTACTTCGACATCGGGGTGTTTGGCGACGATCAGCGTGATCAGGTAATCAAGCGCACCCATCAGGCGCTCAAGCCTGGCGGATACTTTGTGTTTGATGTACTAACCGAGAAGGGCGCACAGCAGGTCAAGGAAGCAGGGAAACGCTGGCGGGCAGGAAATAGTGGTTTCTGGAGGCCCGGTCCACACTTGGTGCTGTCAGAAACGTTCCATTACCCCGAGGCGGCCGCGTGGGTGGATCAGTATGTGGTGATTGACCCGGACGGCGAGACGAAAGTATACCGAAACTGGGATCATTACTATACACCCGAGAACATCCGCCAGGTACTCCAGCAGCTTGGATTTGATGTCGTAGCTATCTACGGCGACTTGATGGGAACTCCGCTTGACGAGCAGTCCGAAGCCCTAGGGGTTGTGGCTCGCAAACGTTAGTCCGGCACTCAGTCGCTGTCGCCACCGGGGGGTTACCCATCTGGGTGTCCACAGACCCTACGGGTACAACAGCGTCTTCTTAGGCTAGGCCTCGACTGGCCTGAACTCAGTATAGCGCCATTTGTCTTCTTGGCGTTTCCTATTCCATGGTCAAAACGGCGGCGCGGCTGTGCAAGCCGCGCCCTTTTCGTCTCCCGAGAACGCCACTGCCTAAACCGACATCGTCGCCCACAAGAGTGCCTTCCTGTTCAATTCTCATGTCCATCTAGGCACACGGAAACACAGAAAGTCGTCGGGCGCTGTCCGGAAAAGTGAGAAACTACGGCCGCCGCCGCGCGATGTACAGTCTCGTAATCATGTTGCGGGTCACGCAGCCGTGGAACTCGTCGCGAGCAATACGCTTCAGTTCAGCTAGAACGGCGCTTCGGTCTGGGCGGATGTTGACATTCGAGTAGGTCGCATAGAGGGCGACAACTTGATCGGGACTAAGAAGCAGGGGCCATGAGCTGGTGAAGTGCTGGATGGCTTCAAATGCGAGATTTCGTTCTAGCGCAGACAGACGGGCATCAGTGTCCAGGGCAAACGGCAGACCCCGCTACCCGCCGAGGGGCTCAATGGGCCCGCAAGCAGCGCCTTGGTTGCTTCGTGGAAGGGATCAGGGCGGTCGCGATCGCCAAACACGTTCCAGACCATGGCCCACCAGCCGCCCGGCCGCAGCAGATTAGCCACCTTGGCCAGGGCTTGCTCCTCGTTCAGCCAGTGAAAGGCTGTGGCGCATACGCCGAGGTCAAAGGCGGCTTCCGGCAACACTGCATCCTCAAACGGCGAAGCAATCACTGTGAGCGCCTCGTCCGGGATAGTTCTGCGCAGGAACTCGGCCATTCGTTCGTCTGGCTCGACAGCAACCAAGGGGGCCGCCCCACAGTCAAGTAGGCTGCGAGTAGCCGTCCCGGTCCCGGCTCCAATCTCGAATGTAGCTGCATCATGCGCCAGGCCGCAACGCTCGCGCAGAGTCTCAAAGACCCACTCGGGATAGGCTGGTCGCACGGCATGATAGCCTTGGGGGTCAACGCCGAACGCCTGGCGGCCAAACTCTCGGTCGATGGAAGACGCTTTCATTCAGAACACCTCACTCTCTTCGACGCTTGCAGGTTCCCGGAGCTCGCACTTGAGGCCGATATCGACCTCATGGATACGTGCACTGCCAAGGGGAATCAGTTCCGTGTTATGCCAAGTGCTCAAAGCGGCAACCCGACCCAGGAGCGATAGCAGTTTGCTGACCAGTTCGCCACTGTATGCAAGGCCTCCTGCTTCGCCCACAGTGCAAGCCCATGGCCCCGTCTTCCGCTTGCCCAAGTCCTCGATCTCCCATTTTCGTAGAAGCCAGCTGTGCCTGCCGTCATAGCAGGCAAGACTCTAGCAGAGATGAGAGGCGCCGCTCCTTGACAGCAGGCGAGGCGGGTGCTATTCTCCGATATGCGATATATCGCATATCGAAATCTGGCTATGAGGGGAATCGGACAGCATGCACAACGAGATCAAATTGGTGACCAGAACTCACAAAGCTGAACCCGCGAAGCTCTTCGATCATTTGGGGGTCGCAAAGGCAAAGGAGACGCTCCGCTTTCATGAGAGCTTTCCGCAGTATAAAGCGACTCCCTTGGCTGTTCTGGATGGACTCGCAAATGTACTGGGGCTAGAGCAGATTTACGTGAAGGATGAGTCACACCGCTTTGGGCTGAACGCGTTTAAGGTGCTCGGTGGTTCGTACGCTGTCGGGCAGGTGATTGCAGAAATGGTCGGACTCTCGGCGGAGCACATCAGCTTCTCTGAACTGGTGCATCTAGCGCATACACAGCTTGGCAAACTCACGCTGATCACGGCCACGGATGGGAACCACGGACGGGGCATTGCCTGGACTGCAGCTACACTCGGGCAAGAGGCGGTTGTCTATATGCCCCGAGGCTCCAGCCTGGAGAGGCTGGAAAACATCAGGCAGACCGGCGCAACGGCAGAGATCACAGATCTAGGCTACGACGATACTGTCCGTCTCGCCCGGAAAATGGCCGAAGAGAAGGGCTGGGTTCTGGTTCAGGACACAGCTTGGGCCGGTTACGAGAAGATCCCAACCTGGATCATGCAGGGGTATCTGACCATGGCCTATGAGACTTACCGACAAATCGCAACATGCGGAAGCGAGAAGCCCACCCATATCTTCCTGCAGGCAGGCGTGGGCTCCATGGCTGCCGCGGTCGCTGGGTTCTTTGCGCAGGCATACGGAAGTGAGAAGCCGATGATCATCATCGTTGAGCCGAATCAAGCAGATTGCCTGTTCCGAACAGCGATGGCCAATGACGGGAAGCTGCACTGCGTGACTGAAGACATGAACACAATCATGGCCGGCCTGGCCTGCGGTGAGCCGAGCCCGATTGCGTGGGATGTTCTGAGCGAGTGTGCCGATGCTTTCATCTCCTGTCCCGATCAAATATCGGCAAAGGGCATGCGCGTCCTGGGAAATCCGGTGGCAACTGATCAGAAGGTAACCTCTGGTGAGAGCGGCGCAGTTGGCATTGGGCTGATTACCGAACTGATGACCAAGCCGAGTCTCAGCAGCATCAGGGAGCAACTCAAGCTGGGCCCCAGGTCCCGTGTGCTCTGCTTCAGCACTGAAGGGGATACAGATCGGGCTGCATATCGGTCCATAGTCTGGGATGGAGCATATCCAACATTCTAGGCAGGAAAGAGGCTAACCTACTACAGAATCACTGGCGACATGGAAAGCAGGAGGGGTGAACATGCCTATACCTAAAGAACCGGGGAAGATTGACCGGTTGTCGGCAAAAGAACGGATTTATCAGACGCTGAGAGACTGGATTATCGAAGGGGTCCTGACGCCAAACGAGAGGCTGGTTGACTCGGATCTGTGTGAGTACTTTTCCGTCAGCCGCACCCCTGTTCGGGAGGCATTTCAGCTCCTGGAAGCACAAAGGCTGATTGAGATCCAGCCAGGCAAGGCGACAATTGTCACCGACATCGACCTGAACAACTTGCGCGAGTGCTACCTGCCGATGGCTAGTATTCAGGGACTGGTGGCCGCGCTTGCCTGCGACAATGCCTCTGAGCGGGACATTCATGAACTTAGCCGGCTGAACCGAGTGTTCGCTGACGCCGTTAGGTCTGGGCAAACCAAGTCAATGCTGGAAGCGGATACGGCTTTTCACAATCGGGTGATTGCAATGGCCGGGAATCAATACCTCACCGACTTCTCGGGAACCCTTTCTCTCCACATCCAGCGCATGGAGTATAGCTACTTCCACTGGACTGCGGCCACCAGCCAGTCAGTTGAAACCCACCAGGCGTTGATTGAGGCGATCAGCAGGAATGAGCCTAAGAGCGCCGAGATGCTGATGAAGAGCAATTGGCTGCAGACGATGGCGGAGGTTGAGAAAAGGCTAATGGCTGACCAGGCGCCGGTTGAACACCTGCCGACCTGGCCGTAGCCTCACCACGACACCGATTGCCGGGACTGCCTATGTCCGCCGAAGTGTCAAATGAGGAGGATCTGCATGAGTGTAGTTGATAACCTGGGAGCTGACGTCAAGAATGACCTGCAAGCCTTTGCTCAAGATCTAGTCAGGATCAAGAGCGTTTCCGGAAACGAGGAGAAGATTGTCCGGTTCATCGCGGCCAAGATGGAAGCGCTGGGGTATGACGAAGTGACAATCGACAGCTTCGGCAACGTGCTTGGCCGCGTGGGCAACGGTGAGAAGGCAATCATGTTCGATTCCCATGTCGATACAGTGGCGGTGAATGACGCGGATCTATGGGAAGTACCGCCCTTCAGCGGAGAGGTGATCGATGGCTGGCTTTGGGGGCGGGGCTCCGTCGACATGAAGTCCGGCGCTGCCGCCTCAATCTACGCAGCAGCTATTGCCAAGAGCCAAGGTTTACTCGCAGGCAAGCGTGTCTATGTATCCTGTACTGTCTTCGAAGAGGACTGCGATGGCGAAAACCTGAGGCATATGTTCGACGAACTGCAGTTCAGGCCGGATTTCTTTGTCACCTGTGAACCATCAGGCAATGTCATTACCCTCGGCCACAAAGGAAAAGCTCAGATTTTGATCAAGACACGCGGGGTGTCTGCCCACGGATCCGCTCCCGAAAAAGGCGTGAATGCCATCTATGAGATGGCGGAGATCATCCAGCGGGTGGAAGCAACCAACCTTGAGTTGGCGCTCGGTGATGCCCCTAAAGGGACGCTGGTCATGTCGCAGATTGCCAGCACCAGCGCCTCGTTGAACGCGGTCCCAACCGGGTGTGCTGCCTATCTGGACCGCCGACTGGCAATCGGGGAGACCGAAGAAACCATCAAGGCAGAGATGGATCAGATTATCGAGGGCAAGGACGCTGCCTGGGAGATCGGAACCCTACATCGCAAGACCTGGACGGGGCTGGAGGTCAGCTATGAGCCCTTCCACCTGGCGTGGGAACTCGATAAGAGCCACGGGCTGACCAGGGCGTTCATTGACGCATATCAGCAAGTCTACGGCGCAGAGCCAAACAAGTACGACTTCTGGGACTTCAGCACGAACGCCGTGGCGACTGTTCGCTTAGGCATCCCGACCATCGGCTTC
The DNA here is from genome assembly GCA_023436245.1 of Bacillota bacterium. Lineage (GTDB taxonomy): Bacteria > Bacillota > UBA994 > UBA5500 > UBA5500 > JAEZJZ01. Next base: position 37,021 of record JAEZJZ010000103.1, read on the forward strand.
GGCCCCGGAGAGTACAAACTGGCTCACATGATCAACGAACGGTGCACCGTCAAACAGATCCTCGAGGCCTGTTGTGTGTACAGAGAGGTAATTAATAGACTATAGAACACGCGCTGATAATCCTTGCAGGGCGCGGCAACCACAAGGCCGCGCCCTTTTGTCTTCCGAGCAAGCAAAAAGGCTTTCCGGGAACGTCCGGAAAGCCTTTGGTATCAGGGTAAATGGCGGAGAGGGAGGGATTCGAACCCTCGAAACAGGTTTCCCCGTTTACTCGATTTCCAGTTGTGCGAAGAGCGTTCTCTCAGTTGCTAGCCAGTCTTCAACAGTCGCTGATGGTGCTGATCTGCATGCCAAGAAGGTTGTGACCGGTCTCAGCTGTCCTCAAGTAGTGCCGTCTGACGTCGTCGACTCCGGCGGCAAAGGGGCAACACTTCGGTGTTGCAGCTAACGATACGCTTCACAGAACTCGCGATCTTATCTTGGAAATCAAGGAGGCCGTTCCAAATACGCTGAGCACCACGTTAGCCCCGTGCGCGAGGCCTTAAGCCTGCCCCTTCCTGGTCATCCCTAAGGCCAACCTGTAAAGGTCGGGAACCCGATAACGCCTCACTTCATCCACCGTCTCTTCATACACATCGAGTAAGCCAACTTCTTGCGCGAGTGACACTTGGTCCAGTCCTCCTGGGGGTCTGAGCTGAGAATCTAGCATCGTAGCCTCAATAGGAGATCTACCGATCTCTTGCAGTCGCGTAGCCAAGCCACCCAGTTCAGCCAATTGCCTTCCCTCCAAATCTGTCTTGTGCCTATCGATACGTGACGAAGCCAGGGTATTCCATAATTCAACTACAGATTCTTTAACAGGATAGAGATTCCTGTCTCTTGGCCGCAATTTCCGTCTCTCGGCGTCAGCTTTCACCTGTTCCGTCATCAAGCCGCTCCGTTTTGTCCTGCAGGAACACAAAAAGGCTCTCCGGAAGCCGGAAAGCCATGTCGATCTGCACTTAAGAGAACGCTCCCTCACCCTGGATCTTCCTCACCTGAGTCGAATCCTATCTTCCAGAAGCACATGTCCAGCACCTTCATCGGAGTGTACTCCACCCCGTTCGCCGATATCGCCTTTCTGCACGCCTCGAGCTTTTCCTGGTTGGCTCGGTAGAACTCCGCCAACTGCAGAAGCGACCTGCGACCGAAGGTTCCGGATGCAATGCCGCTCTGCCTGAGCGCCTGCTTGAAGTACCTGTCGTAAGCGGGAGCGCAGCCGAGCGTGCCCAGCAGGATCTTCGTGACCAGGGTCTCGCTGGCCGTCTTTCCCCCGTCCAGCTCGTCCCGCTTCGTCTTCTGTTGGTAGGCATCCACAATCTCGTTGGACAGGGCCATAATCTCGTCGACCGCTTCGCCACGGTAGAGCTCCCCGATCGGCAGGTGGTAGAGGCGGGCTGCCTTCTCCCCAGTCAATATCCTGACCACCGGCAGATGCACCCGGTAATCCTTTTGCAGAAGGAAGGATCCGCCGCGCAGCATGCCCCAGCTGGCCAGGTACCACGCCAGGTGCAGACACATCAGATCGAGCGTCCGCTCGTCCGGATTGTGGCGGTTCTCGGCGAAGAAGGAATAGCAGTGCTCCCAGGAGCGGTACCTGGAGTTCTCGTCGCCCGACATTAGCGCGTAGTACTCCATGGCCTGGCGTGTGTAATAGTCGATGTCAGGGCTGGACGTCGTTGCGGCAACAGGCTTGTAGCTGGCCTGTGCACCATCGCCATCAAGAAACGCATCAGCGCGGACCGGATCGTACACGAACTCGACCATCTCTTGGGGAAGATTCACGGAGCCTGAGACGTAGCCTACGGCTAGCCAACTACAGGACAGCGAGCCGCCTGAACCGTTGGACCAGAGAGCCGGCCACTTGTAGGCGGAAGACGGCAGTTCTGCCCCGAGGTTGGATATTTCCCGGAACGTCAAGTTCAGCCTGTCCAGACCGCAACCTCGCAGGTAGTTGGTCAATCCGACGTACTTTGCCCCTTTTGCCATTTCGCACATCCCCCGTTTCTCGCCTAGCGCCTGGCCGACGTCGGGAAGGGTTGTCGGCTTAAAGCGCACAAGCGTGCTCGTAGACCTGCGGGCAGTGTGGGAATTATTCTTTGCGCCCACCAAGCCCACGAGTCCTAGGCCTCCTTCAGAAGCTGCTTGGCATCAACCTTTAACTTAAATGATTTCACTGCATCGTCCGGGCTTTCGAAAAGCTTGTCCGCCCACGCCCAAAGGATGTAGTCTACCGTGCCCGTTCGGCGCTTCGCCAATCGACCGATTGCCTGAACTAAGTCTTCTGGCGCGCAGCCAAGCTGATCAGCGAGGTACCCCGTAAAACCGCCAATGACGGGGGTGTCCCAGCCAAGGTTCCTTGCCATATGGTACCTGTTCGTTGAGCCGATCCCGGGCAGTTTCTTGAGCTCCACAAGGACCTCATGAAGGCCAAGCGGCTGCAAGTTCAGCCAGCGCTGAGGGTTTGACCTCAGCTCAAGCGCCATATTGACTGCCCAATCCACCTTCTTCGCGTTCCTGTTCACCTTCAACAAGTCCGAACGGACTCCATCGGGGTCAGCTGCGACGAAAACCGGATTGCAGTTGTCCGTCACGGAACGTATCTTCCCGAAGTGCGTTTCGAACCCTTTCGTATTTCCGATTCCTGCCGCGAACATCGCGTACAAGTACTCGCCATAGAAATCTTCAACCGAAGCATCCTTCGGAAAGAGCTCCTCAAAGTACTCCACGTCGTCATATACCCCTTCGCAGCCAAACGCCGCCTTTTCGATGGCCTGCCAACCAGCTCGGTTGTTTCTCCCCAGCCATGGCATGTCTATACCCCTCCTCAAACATCTCTTCTTCCGGTAAGTTCTTCGTACGGCCTCTATTTCCTTCCAAAGTGCGACATGCCGTAAGGCAACCGCTACTTGTTGGACACCGTGCCACTTACCATCCGTTCGCAGCCAGTTTCACCTATTCCGTCGCCCAACCGGCGGCGCGGCGGTCAAACGGCCCCTGTTCGCCATCTTCCGGCGGGCTTTGAGGGAAACTCCAATAAAGCCCCCCGCCGCTGCCTTTTCCCCGGAGGTGCGTCATGTGGCACAAAAGTCCCGTAACAACGAAAAGTAAAGGACCTCAGTTTTCAGACAAAGCCCTCGTCCGAATGCCCGGGACCAAAGGCCAGCCTGCGCTCCGCTTGCGCCCGCTTCTCTTTCCGAAGCAGTAGGGCCAACCCTTCCGGCATCTGAAGCGTCCGACGGCTGCTTTCGCTCTTTGGCAGCTTTGAAACGGCTCCGTCACTGGTATGGACCAGATTGTTGGCAATCGCCAAGGTACGGCCATCCAAATGAACATCTGCCCATCTCAGGCCTAGGATCTCACCGCGGCGTAGGCCTAGGGCAGCCGCCAGGGAGAGGGGCACCTGAAACAGTATCGATGAGACCTACGATGCGGAAATATACGGTGCGTCCGCATCTCCAGATGACAGTAGGTCGCTGATGAGATCTGGCCCACTCAATTTTGGCAATGTAGTGCTTTATGCTCGAAACAACTTCAACCAAACGCCAGTGAGCGGCGATGGTTCAGTCCCTTACTACGATTTCTCGCAAATCCCCGGCAATTGGGACTGTACCAACTTCGTGTCTCATGCCTTGCTGGCTGGCGGAGCAAATGTGCATGATACGGGCGGAAGTGGCATCAGCAGTACCGGCTGGTATTTCCGGAACTTATCAAACAGAAGCTCTTCGTGGAGTTCGGTCAACTACTTACATAGCTTCTTAACGACTAACACAACACCAAATACTCTCGGTGGCTCTAGTAGCGACTATACAACTCGCCCGGGATACTGGAACACTGGGTACGTCATCCAGTTCAATAACCCCACTGTTGGCACATGGTGCCATTCGCTCATCATTACGGGCAAGAGTTACTATGAGGATAGACAGTATGCACTTTGTACGGGAAGAGCGAGCCCATACAGTTACCAGGATAACAAGAACGCCGCAGAGATTTACCCTGGTGGTGCTAAGAGAACCATCTATGTGTATAATAACTAGTAGAAATTGGCGTTGGGAACCTGCTCAGCAGATTGGACAGCTTCGAGGAGCAGCCATGCGTCAATGTATACTGGCAAGACGGTCGTGCTGGGCACGGGCGTTCCAGTAGGAGACACACGGCAAATAACGACAGCTTGTGTTAGCCGGTGCGGATGCTCATAGGGCCGTACCGGCTTCCTTACTACGGAACTGGCAGGATGTGCTTAATGACGACGCCGACAGTGCTCCCCTCGTCAGCCCATGCTTTGAACACTGAGGCGCTACGACTATGTCCACCATGGGCAGCCAGTCAACTGCGGCACGCCAGGCCCGGAGAGCGTCTCATACCAGGTGGCCAGCAATCTCAGCGACGCTGTAGCAGTGTTGTTCCTGGGATTCGTAAGTGTAGATGCATATACTGCGGCTCGGGAAAACCACTAGTACGATCATGAGTGATCCGCCGTTACAGGATGTGTAACCGAATCAACTTGGGAACGCCCAAAATGGCTTCGCCGGATCATCGTGGCACGACAGCTGGCTCCCTTGATGGGTTAATGGCCTCCCATGGTGGCGGCGTTTACTCCAAGGAAATGGCTAACGCCATCCATTCACCCCTCTGGAGAACCAATGTGGTGAACCCCATCGGCGGCATTGGGAAAGAGCCCCCAAAATACGCCTCAAAGTTTGGCCGCGAAGTCAATGATGCGTCGTAGATCATCCCAATCGCAGAGGCGGCTCAAACTGACCGTACTGCTGGCGCAACATGCTCGTACTGTTCGGGGAGGTGTGAACAAGTGGCAAGAAGGCTGATAATGGTGGCATTTGCATTTTTCGTCTTTGCTCTTGCAGCTTGTGATAATGGCAGAGAGGGTCCGATCAACAATCGATACTTGACCGAGCTGAGTACACAGGATTTCGAAATGGCATATGAACTGGGCAAAGCATTCGTCAATGATTTCTACGCGCAAAAAGCAGGGCGAGCAAAGATGGACTTTTCGAAGTACATTGTCAATGAGAACCTACTGAAGTACTCTAATAGGCGAACCGCAGTTGAGACTCACGTTTATGATGTCAAAGAAACCTTCGTTGGGATTGAGCAAGTCCAGTTCATCCCAGAAGACAAGTGCTTCTACCTCAGCTACACTGTTTACGCAAAAGACAGCTATACTGGTGGAGTCTCAAACTTGGTGGAGATACTGATGTCCACTGTCGATGGAAGGCTTGTAGTTGCGGACTGGTACATAGCGTGTGGTGCGGGAATCAGCTCCTTTGATGAGAGCTACCGCCCTAATGCGACGATTGACTCGCCATATGTGTGGGATAATCAGGAGTATGTTAGGTCATTGTTCGAAAAAGCTGGCATAGAGTAGCTTATGCGAGATTGATTCAGCGCCTCTAGCCTTGTCTCTTTGCATCCCTTTTCACCCACTTCGTCGTCAAACCGGCGGCGCGGCAACCACAATGCCGCGCCTTTTTCGACTTCCGGGCATGCAAAAAGGCCTTCCGGGAATGCCCGGAAAGCCTTACGTATCAAGACAAAATGGCGGAGAGGGAGGGATTCGAACCCTCGAAACAGGTTTCCCCGTTTACTCGATTTCCAGTCGAGCGCCTTCGACCAGCTCAGCCACCTCTCCGTGTTTACGGGTTTTGAGGCATTGGTCAGTCCTCAAAACAGTGATAATCCATTCGATTATGCACTTGCACGCTCAATTAGTATAGCGCAGAATCCCCGGCCCTGTCAATGTCCAGTGAATTCCACCCGCCATCACCTAACCGGTGGCATGAGCTTCGTCCTAGAGGAACTCCTTCAGTTGCTGAACGTTGTTTTCCTCGAACTTGAGCAACCGTTTCATCAGGCTAACGATGTTTGGCTCTGCCCCCTGATATCTCTTCAGGTTCTTCACCGCATTGATGATCCCCATATTGCTGCCTACCATGAGCATCTCGGAGATGTGAGCAGGCGTGTTGTCGGTCAGGGTCTGCATGTTGATCATCAAATAGGTTTTGATCTTGTCCATCGTACCGATGCCTTTTTCGTCGTATCCAGCTTCATTCAGCATTTTCTCGGCAGCCTTATGGATGGCTTCATACTCACGGAACTGAGATTCTAGGTGCTGCTTGAACTCTTGATCATCCACTTTTCCAATGAGCTGCTGGATTGTGTGTACGCCCATTTGCGAGTTCTGGTAAACAAAGTTGAGCAGTTCGGCGTTTCCATCCACATTAGTCACACCCCTTCATCGGCTAGCTTGTCCCGCGAAAAGCCGACGCATGCTGCAATTGGCTATCCATCGCGGGAGCGGTGCGGTGTGCCATGGTGGATGTGGGAAGGGAGAGGCAGGTTTGCGCGTGACCCTGTGGCTCTTGGCCAGTTTCGCCAGGATGCTGCTCTGGGCACCTGTCGTGTTGCGGGGAAAACGAAAACCGACAGTTGCGAAGCAACTATCGGCTTGTTCACCATTGATGTATGCAATGTAACTGGCGGAGAGAGTGAGATTCGAACTCACGGAGCAGAGTTACTGCTCACCCGCTTTCGAGGCGGGCGCCTTAAACCACTCAGCCATCTCTCCGCTAAGTGTTTTGACGCAGTTCAGAGAAGAACTGACGCAGGAGCTGGCTGCTTTCCTCCGCTAGAACGCCGGAAATGACCTCCACCCTATGATTCAAACGCTCATGCTCAACCAGGTTCAGTACACTGCCACAAGCGCCGCCCTTCGGATCGGGTGCCGCATAGACGAGTGTGGGAACACGAGCGAGCACGATTGCGCCTGCGCACATGGCACAGGGTTCAAGGGTCACGTAAAGCGTACAACGGGTCAAGCGCCATCCAGCCAGGTGTTGATTGGCCTGTCGAATGGCCAGCAGTTCGGCGTGAGCCGTGGCGTCATGCGTCGTCTCGCGCAAGTTATGTGCACGAGCGATGATTTCGCCGTCTCGAACAATCACCGCGCCGATTGGCGTCTCACCTAGCGCGTAGGCCGTGCGGGCCTCCAGCAATGCCTCGCGCATGAAAAGCTGATGTTGCTCCACGCGCAAAAACACCTCTTTATCAAAGACCTATGCGGATAACTGCCAATGGCGCACCCGGAGGGAATCGAACCCCCGACACGCGGTTTAGGAAACCGCTGCTCTATCCCCTGAGCTACGGATGCAATAAAAAAAGGCCCTGAAAAGCAAAATGGCGCGCCCGGCAGGATTCGAACCTGCGACCACCGGATTCGTAGTCCGTTACTCTATCCAGCTGAGCTACGGGCGCATGGTGGCGGAGAGGGCGGGATTCGAACCCGCGATACAGGTTTAAGCCCGTATAATCGCTTAGCAGGCGACCGCCTTCGACCTACTCGGCCACCTCTCCGCATTGCCTAACTATCATAGCACAAAACGCGATCCCCAGCAACTGCAACCTTCTGGCAACATGTCTGCGATGTGCTGAGGTGCAAGCCGATGATTGTCAAGCAATCATCGCTTTATTGAAGTCCGCAAATCTGACGATTTGCTGAAATGGCGGAGAGAGAGGGATTCGAACCCCCGGTCCCTTGCAGGATCACTAGTTTTCAAGACTAGCGCCATAAACCGCTCGGCCATCTCTCCGCATAGTACAAGCCGCTGATTGACAAGCAATCAGCGCTTTATTGAGATCGCACATCTCCGATGTGCTGAAGTATCGCACAAAATAGTTTAACACAGAGACTGAAAGGGTGTCAATTTGCCGGAGGCACCATCATCTGGCTCTGCCGATACGGTCCACACCCATGTAGGGGCGCAGCACATCCGGCACAATCACGTCGCCTTCGGCTGTCTGGTAGTTTTCCAGGATGGCGGCCAGAGTGCGGTCGATGGCCAGCCCAGAACCGTTCAGGGTGTGCACATATTCCGGCTTGGCTTTCGGCTCAGGGCGGAAGCGAATGTTGGCGCGACGCGCCTGATAATCTTCAAAGTTGCTGACGGACGAGATTTCCACGTAACGGTCGTAGCTCGGCATCCAGACCTCAGGATCGTACTTCTTGGCAGCGGTGAAGCCGAGGTCGCCGGTGCACATTTGCATGATTCGATAGGGCAAACCGAGCAACTGCAGGATGCGCTCGGCGTTACCGAGCAGTCTCTCCAGCTCTTCATAGGAGGTCTCAGGGCGAACCAGTTTCACGAGCTCGACTTTGTGGAACTGGTGCATGCGAATGATGCCGCGGGTGTCGCGCCCGGCCGAGCCGACCTCGGAACGGAACGATGGGCAGTAGGCCACATGGTAGATGGGCAACTGCTCGCCGTCCAGAACTTCATCCCGATAGAGATTGGTCACCGGCACTTCGGCAGTCGGGTTGAGGAACCAATCCTCGTTGGATAGCTTGAAGGCGTCTTCCTCAAACTTCGGCAACTGCCCGGTGCCGGTCATGCTGATGCGGTTGACGATGAAGGGGGGCGACACCTCGGTGTAGCCGTGGTCCCCGGTATGGGTGTTGATCATGAAGTTGATCAGGGCGCGGTGCAATCTGGCGCCGAGGCCCTTGTAGGCAACAAAGCGGGCGCCGGTGACCTTCACGCCACGTTCCCAATCGATAATGTCCAGGTCAGTGCCGATTTCCCAGTGCGGTTTCGGCGTGAAGTCGAAGGCAGTCGGGTCGCCCACGCTGCGCACGAAGACGTTTTCCTTGTCGTCTGCGCCGACGGGAACGCTGGGGTGGGGCAGATTGGGAATGGTCAGCAGTTGGTACTCCAGCTCCGCTTCCACTGTCTTCAGTTCGGCGTCCAGTTCCTTGATGTGCTGCCCTACTTGTTTGGTCTCTTCAATTAGGTCGCTCGCGTCCTCCTGCGTGCGTTTGCGGCGGGCCACTTCCTGCGAAGCGAGGTTGCGCCGGTTCTTCAGTTGCTCTACTTCCACCAGGATGTCGCGGCGGCGCGCGTCCAACTCCAGGAATTTGTCCAGGCTTGCCTTTTCACCCTTGTTGGCAATGGCCTGCTGCACTGCCTCGGCATTGGCGCGAATGTACTTAGCGTCCAACATGACTTTCTACTCCCCTTTCGGTTCAATGGAAGAATTGGTGACAGAAAAAACAACGTCCCTCACATTGCTGTGAGGGACGAGTAAAACCCGCGGTACCACCCTGTTTGGCCACTCTTGGCCCACTTTAACACGGATAACCGCCGCAACGGGGTCGGTGTTCGGCCGACCTGCTCGGAAGTGGACTTGCCGCTCTGGGTCGCGATTTGCACCAACCATCGCGTCTCTTGGCCCCAGAACTCGGCAAACTGCTTCATCATTGCATTTCCAGAGAATTTGATTGGATGTAGTATACCACCGGAGGGGGGAGAACACAACAACAAGCGAAAAGATTCGCGGGTCACCGCTCTGCAGCGTGACACCCGAGATGCCAGCAATCCGGGAATTTCTGCCGTCATTTCGAGGTTTACTTGCTCTGACAGGTGATATACACTTGGGGTGGGAATACTGAATACAAAGCACATTCAACTATTCTGAAGGAGTGAAATGCATTGAAGGAACGTTTGTCCGCTCGGGCACAGAAGATCAGTCCGTCCGTCACGTTGTCGATCGACTCCAAGGCGAAACAGATGGTCAGCCAGGGCATCGACGTGATCAGTTTTGGCGTGGGCGAACCTGATTTTGACACTCCCGCACATATTCGCGAGGCTGCAATCAAGGCTATCCAAACTGGATTCACCCGTTATACCGCCGCCTCCGGCATCAATGAGTTGAAGGCTGCCATTTGCGCCAAACTGAAGCGCGACAGCGGCCTCGACTACACGCCAGATCAGATCGTTGTCTCCAACGGCGCCAAGCATTCGCTGTACAACGCCCTGATGGTGCTGGTGCAAGCTGGTGATGAAGTGATCATCCCGACCCCTTACTGGGTCAGCTACTCAGAGATGGTGAAGATGACCGACGCCGAGCCCGTCTTCGTTGAAACGAAGGAAGAGAACGACTTCAAGGTGCAGCTTGCGGACCTGGAAGCTGCCGTTACCCCCAAGACCAAGGCGCTGATGCTGAACAGCCCCAGCAACCCCACCGGCATGGTCTACACCGCCGAGGAACTGACGGCAATCGGCCAGTTCTGCCTGAAGCACAATCTGTTCGTGATCGCGGATGAGATCTACGAGAAGCTGGTTTACGATGGAGCAGAGCATAACAGCATCGCCGCGCTCGTTCCGGAGTTGAAGGACAGAACCGTGCTGATCAACGGCATGTCCAAGGCTTATGCCATGACCGGCTGGCGCATCGGCTACACCGCATCGCACGTGGCGATTGCCAAGGCGATGGGCAGCATGCAGAGCCATGCCACCTCCAACCCGAACTCCATCGCCCAGAAGGCTAGCGTCGCCGCTTTGAACGGTCCGGAAGAGCCGATCACCGCCATGGTTGCGGAGTTCGCCAAGCGCCGTGAGGTGATGGTTGAGTTGGTAAATGGCATCGACGGTCTCTCCTGCCGTACGCCGCAGGGCGCCTTCTACGTGATGGCCAACGTGCAGAAGCTGTACGGAAGAACTATCGGGGGCGAAGTGATCAAGGATGACCTGCAGTTCTCCAACCTGGTACTGGAGAAGGCTCACGTGGCTATCGTTCCGGGAGCCGCTTTCGGAGCGCCTGGGTTTGTCCGCTTGTCCTACGCCACGTCCATGGAGATGATTCGCGAAGGTCTCCGCCGTCTCGACCAGTTCATCAACGGCTAACAAGAGATAAAAACAAGGGGAGAGCGAGCGCTCTCCCCTTTATGCTACAGATTATCCCCCAAGAGACGACGCATTTCCTGACGCGCCCGGTAGAGACGACAGCGCACGGACTCAATTGAGCACTCGAATGCTTGGGCCAGCTCCTCATAGGAGAAGTGCTTGATATACTTCAGCACCAGCAGTCGTTGGTAATTTCGCGGCAGGTCCGAGAGCGCCTTGACGATGGAACGGCGCAGGTCCTGTACCTCCAAACCCTGGCCGACATCTTCGCCGAAAGCCAGATCCCGCTCCACCTGCCGGAGTTCAGCCCAGTCGGCATCCAGCGAAACGACTCGCATGCGGGCATTCTTCTTCAGGCGATCCTTGTAGACATTATCCATGATGCGGTGCACCCAGGTGGAGAAGGAGGCCTCACCGCGAAAATTGGGCCAGGCGCTGTACGCTTTGGTCAATGCTTCTTGCACCAGGTCTTCCGCATCCTGCCAACTTCCGGTCAGCCGACGCGCCTGTGCTTGGAGTTTTTCCCAACAAGAATGTAGAGCCTGCTCGAAGGCGCCCGCAGAGAAATCAGCATTCACGCCTAACCCCCCTTTGCATGTTTCAGTGGTTACGGGTAATAATAGGAAATGGGTCATTTTAAACATAAGGATTTGATGAACAATTGATCACAGCTAAACCGGATCAACAGCCGAAACGGCGCCGACTGCTCACTTGGCTGAGCAAGGCTGTGCTGGCAGGAGCCGCACTGGCTGCTCTCTTATTAGTTCTGCTCGTCGGCTACGTTACCTTCTGGCCGTTTGAAGTTCGTGGTCAGGGACTGACCACAAACGTGCTGGCAGACGACGGAGAACTGCTGACCAGCATCTATGTGGAGAACCGGCGATCAGTCAGCCTGGAGGAGATCTCGCCCCACTTCCTACAGGCAGTGATCGCGGTTGAGGATGCCCGCTTCTATCGACATCACGGCATCGACTTCATCCGGCTGGGCAAGGTGATTCTGATTAACCTGCAGTCGGGCTCGCGCTCACAGGGCGCCAGTACGCTGACGCAGCAGCTGGCCCGTCTGCTCTATCTTTCGTTGGATAAGAGCTATGTGCGCAAGGCCAAGGAGGCGGTTATAGCCCTGCAGTTGGAGCAGCATCTCAGCAAGGACGAGATCCTGGAGATGTACGTCAATCAGAACTACATGGGCCATGGCCTCTATGGCATTCAGAACTGCGCCCAGTTCTATTATGGCAAGGATGCCAAGGATCTTACTCTGGCTCAGTCGGCGATGCTGGCCGGGGTGATCCAAATTCCGGAAGGGTATTCCCTGATTCGCCACTTCGACAATGCGCGCAACCGCCAACGAATCGTACTCAATCGCATGGTCGCTGTAGGTGACATCACAGAGGAGCAGGCGGACGAAGCGTATGCCGACGAGGCAGGGGTAAGGCCGATCAAACAGGTCGGTAGCCAGCTCTCTGCCGGGTACGTGAAGGAGGCCATCGTCAACCACCTGGACGACAAGTACCTGAATGGGGCGCAATATGCATACAAAGGCGGCCTGACCGTCCAGACCACGATCAACCGTGAACTTCAGTCGGCAGCGGAAAAGGCTGTCGCCGACGGGTTTGCCTATCTGGAGAGCAGAGGAGTTCTGCGCAAGGACCAGGACGGAAATATTCTAGCCAATGTGGCCCTGATCGCCCTCGACCCAAAGACGGGAGAGATTCGCGCCATGGTAGGCGGCAAGAACTATCGCGAGAGCACTTACAACCGGGTCTACGCCAAGCGCCCTCCGGGCTCAACCTTCAAGCCGCTGGTCTATGCTGAGGCGCTGCGGCTGGGCAAGACGACGCTGGCCACGCCGATATTGAGCGCCCCTGTCACCTTTGAGATTCCGGGACAACAGCCCTGGAAACCGAGCAACTTCGGCGGCACTTTCGCCAACAAGGAATTGACGGTACGCGAGGCGATCGTGCAGTCGGACAACGTGATTGCCGCCAAGGTGATGGCTGACCTGGGGCCGGCGCAGGTGGTGGAACTGGCACGGGCGCTGGGCATGAACCTACAACCAAATGACGCGGTACTGTCTCTGGCCCTGGGCACCAAGGACGTCACACCGCTAGAACTGGCTGTCGCCTTCGCCGCCTTCGCCAACGGCGGGCTACGGGTGGAACCGACCATGATCAAGCAGGTGACCGGTCCTGACAGTCAGGTCTGGGAGAAGGCCCTCACAAGTACGGCCACCCGGGTGATGGATGAGCGGATTACCTGGCTGATCACCGATGCGCTACGGGATGTGTTGACGGATGGCACCGGCAAACCGGTGCTGCAGTGGTATAGCGATGAGCGAGCGGCCGCCAAGACGGGCACCACGGACGCAAACGGCAAAATCAACAGCGCCTGGTTGGCCGGGTACACTCCTGACCTGGTGACGGTGGTCTATATCGGCGCCGATGATTACAATCAGCCGATCGCCACGCGCAACGACGTCGGTGGCGGAGGGATTGCCGGCGCAGTTTGGGGCCGGTTCATGGCCCAGGCGGCCACCATTCTGCCGAGCACGCCCCTCACGGAACGGCCGGAGGGCGTGGTTGAGCTGGAGGCCTGCACTAGTTCCGGCTACAAAGCCACCTTCCTTTGCCCCGACGAGCTCCGTCAAAAGGAATACTTCCTGGCGGAGTTTGCGCCGACTGCCGGGTGCCCGGTGCACGGCGGTATTCCGCTGCCGGAGGATGGCCTGTCCTGGTGGCAGCGGCTGTTCCCTGGCTTGTTTGGGAATCCCTAAATCTCAGTCGGCGACTAGCCGCCCGGAGGCAACCCGAGGCACCAGCCGACTGACGCTCTCTTCGGCGGCATAGCAGACGTCCGCCTTGAAGCCAAGCGCCCGCAACCCTTGACCGCTGGTGGTGGCCAGCATGGCTGCCTGCAGCCTGTCGGACACCTGCTGATAAGTGAACAAGGCTACCCTGGCCGCGTCCGTCATGGTGATGGCGACGCGGCTTTGGATTGCGGAGAGAATTGCTCCGGCACAGAACACGTCCTCGGCGGCAATCTGGCCCTTGGTGCCCGAGCAGACAAGGAGCGCCGGCCCGCCGTTTTGGCAGAGGCTCTCTGCGACGGCGGCTGCGTTGCGCAGGCTGCCGACCAACACGGTGGGGCTGGCCACTACCTGCCGCAAGGCGCGAGTTCCGTTGGTGGTGGTGTAGACCACAGGCAGCGCCTCGCTGATCTGCCGATACTCCAGCGGTGAGTTGCCGAAATGAAAGCCCTCGGGGCGCAATCGGTTGCGCTCGCCGCCGAGATAGCAGGCACCCGCCAGCCGTTCCCGTTCGATCAGGGCTTCCTCGATCGTCTCCACCGGTATGAGATAAGGGATGTTGCATTCCAGCGCAGACAGGATGGTGGTGCTGGCACGCAAGACATCGATCACAACGCTGTTCGTTTCCGGCAGGGTATCTTTGGGCACCAACTCCAACATCAAACTGACGTCAACTAACACAGACATTTCTCCCCTTTTGCAATGTGTCTGATCCTCGACCAAGGGACCGCTGCATCCTGCGCACTACGTTCCGGCGAGACTGGCAGCTCGGTGGAGCAAAAGACCGCCGTCAGGCGGTCCTTGCAGCATCGGAGACAATCACCAGCAGAATGCCAGCATCCATGCGGACACTGACCTCGTCCTGTAGCGGCACGTTGCTGATGCCGATAGAGTCGCCCCAGCGTAGCGTATGGTTATGCAGGGGATAGTAGAACCCCTCCAGCGTGACCCCTGACACCTGTTCGGTCAATGGCAGCAATGAAACCACTCGTTCACGGCAGTCGGTGAGGGTCAACCCGGCAGTCACCAAGTGTACGTCCGTCTCGCCATCGGTCAGCGCGATCCGCACGCCCTGGCGCACAAAAGGAGGCAGAATGAATAGGTTGGCCAGAGCATGATCCAACCTCCCGCCGAACGCCCCCACAAGCAGGATATCCCGATAGCCGGCATCTACTGCTGCGCGCAGAGCGAGGTCGGTGTCGGTGAAGTCCTTTTCTGCTGGCATGGTCAGGCGTCTCACGCCCAGGTTGTCCGCTTGCTGCAGCAGCTCGGGGGATACGGAGTCAAAATCCCCGATCAAGAGATCGGGCAGCAAGTCCATGGCCATCACCTTGGCTAGGGCGCCATCGGCGCAGATTAACCAATCATCCGGCAGCAAGCGCCGCTTCACACCACTGAGATCGCAATACTCGCCATTGCTGAAGACAACCGCCCGGGTCATCCTGTCCACCACCCTTGTCCATGTACTCTCTTTGCGGGTCGCATGCATGCGCCCCCTACGCGCATTCCCGCGTCTTCGGTTGGGCGGGTCGCATGCATGCGACCCCT
>JAEZJZ010000061.1 GCA_023436245.1 Bacillota bacterium
ATCTACACCTGAAGGGACTGCGGGAATTTGGTGTCTCCATCAAGGAACAACATGGTTACATAACGGCTTACGCCAACAAGTTGCGGGGAGCGTCCATTCACCTGGATTATCCAAGCGTGGGAGCCACCGAGAATCTGATGATGGCTGCATCCTTGGCCAGTAGCCGGTCGACGATCAGCAATGCGGCCAAGGAGCCCGAAATCGTGGACTTGCAGAATTTCCTGAATGCGATGGGGGCCAATGTGAAGGGCGCCGGCACAGACACCATCCGCGTAGAAGGTGTGCCGAAGCTGCACGGAGCTGACCATACCATCATTCCGGACCGCATCATTGCTGGTACATACCTCTTGGCTGGTGCAATCACCGGAGGGCGAGTCACGGTGGAGAACGTCATCCCGGAACACCTGGAATCGCTTCTGGCCAAGTTGAGGGAGATGGGAGCCGAGGTGCTGGTCAACGAGGACTCAATCACGGTTGGGGCAACCGAACGTTTGCAGGCCATTGAGTCACTGCGGACACTGCCCTATCCCGGTTTCCCGACCGATCTGCAGGCGCCGATGATGGCCCTGCTCTGCCTCGCTCACGGCACCAGCATTGTCACCGAGACAGTGTTTGAGAGCCGGTTCAAGCACGTCGATGAACTGCGGCGCATGGGCGCCAACATCAAGGTCAATGAGCGTACTGCGGTGATCCGGGGAGTACCTAACCTGACCAGCGCCAATGTGACGGCGACTGATCTGCGGGCAGGCGCAGCACTCGTCCTGGCCGCTTTGGCTGCAGAGGGCTTGACCGTGATCGATCACGTTCATCACATCTACCGTGGTTACGAGCACCTGCAAGAAAACCTCACTGCAATTGGCGCGCGAGTGGAGTGCATCGGGAGCTAAACCCAGAGACAAATGGCCGTAAAATGGGATGTTATGGTGTATTGGGTAGGCGAATCCACTACACGAAATGGTCTTGGTGTGCTAATCTTGTGCTAGGCAGGGGTCAAGTCTCAAACCATATCACCAATTGGAGTGAGACTTGACGCCGTATGATAGTGTTCGGTTGATGAAGTACAAGTATAAGTCAAATAGGGAGGGCAATGGGTTGTGAAAGTAGGCAAAAAACTGAAGCTTGCCTTTCTAGCTCTATTGCTCCTTCTTTCTTGCTGGCAGGCTGTACAAGCTCCCTGGTTTCTGGCCATCAAGCAGATTGAAGTGAAGAATATCAGTGTCCTCAGTCCCTGGCAAGTGGAGCAGTTGGCTGGAATCAGTCGCGGCATGAGCCTGCTGAAGATCGATTTGGGTCAGATTGAGTCACGTCTGGAAGCGGACAAGCGCATTCTGGCCGCGAACGTCCGGCGGAGGCTACCCAGCACGCTGGTGATCACCATTGAAGAGAACGTTGGGGTGGCAGCTGTACCGTATTTCAGCAATTGGCTGGAAGTGGATCAAGAAGGGCGAGTGCTGGCGGTGACCACGCAGTTCGCTTCGCTGAACTTGCCGGTAGTGACCGGGCTGCAGCAAGCGGTGGTGAAGGTGGGCGATAAACTCTCTGATGAGTTGGGTTGGGCGGCAGCAGCCGCATGTCTGACGGCCATGCCTCCGGAGTTGTCCAGTGAAATTTCGGAGATCAATGTCAGCGACCCGAATCTGATTGTGCTCTATTCCCGGGATCCTCTGCGAATTGTCGTCGGCGATAAGAACAATCTGGAGAACAAATTCTCGGCACTCAGCAGTATGTTGACGAGAATCAGGGCTGATCAGAAGGAGTCCTTCTCGTCAGGACAACTGGACGTCAGTAGTGGCAAGGCTGTGTTTAGTGAGGATAGATGAGACTTAGGAGCTGAGAACATGAAGACAAAGGCACAGCTAACAATTTCGTTGGTGGCGCTCGTTGTAGGGCTATTGATTGCTGTTCAATTACGGTCAGCCACTCAAGTGGACAACGCCTTCCCGGATCTCCGCATCAGTGAGATGCGCTCGGTGTTGATGGAAACGATCACCCAGAACCAACTGCTCGGTAAGGATCTAGAGGACATGCGGCAGAAGGTGCAGCAGTATGAGCAGGCAACCCTCAAGGGCGAGAGCTCGATGCAGGTGATTCAGGCCGAATTGGAGAGCGCACGTATGTTGGCCGGATTGGTTGACGTGCAGGGCCCAGGTTTGGTAATCACCCTCACTGACAGTCAGGCCACTTCCATGCCAGGAGATAATCCCAACGTTTACCTGATTCATGACGAAGATCTGCTCAAGCTGGTGAATGTCTTAGCCGCAGCAGGGGCGGAGGCGTTCTCCATCAATGACCAACGGCTGTTGGCTACTTCGGAGATTCATTGTGCCGGCCCGACCATCTCCATCAACAACGTGCGAGTAGGTGCCCCCTTCGTAATCAAGGCAATCGGCAATCCTGAGACGCTGGACAGTGCCCTGCGCATCCGTGAAGGGATTGTGGACACGCTGACCTACTTCGGTATCGGCATCACTGTGAAAAGAGAAACCGCGGTTCAAATTCCCGCTTACAAGCGGCCTATTCGGTTCGATTACGCTATACCGGTTACTGGAGGCAAATAGTATGTGGTTACCGATGCTTGCACTGGTGCTGGGCTTTTTGATTGGGTATTTGGCCAAAGTCAGCATTCCGGCTGCCTTGGCCACCTACATGTCGGTTGCTCTGCTGGCCGCATTGGACTCCGTGTTCGGCGGAATCAGGGCGACGCTTGAGAGTAAGTATGATAATCTGATCTTCCTGACAGGTTTCTTCTCGAACACTCTGCTGGCCGGAGTGCTGGCTTTCCTGGGCGATAAGCTGGGCGTTAACCTCTATATGGCCGCCATTTTTGTCTTCGGAGTGCGCCTGTTTCAGAACCTGGCGATGGTCAGGCGCATTCTGATTGAGCGGTGGCGCAGCTGATTGCAGCAGCCTTGTCAATTGACAGGGCTTATTGTATGATCCGAGAAAGCTTGGGTCTAGTGCCTGAAATATGCCCAAAAACGTGATAAATTCCTCAGTTTGTGAGAGGAACCTTGTACGTCACGTGGAATTAATAAGGTATGTCATTGGAGTTTAAGTGATAGTACAGCCTATGGCATAGGAATAGCGAAAGAGCCCTGGCAGGAGGTGCGATAGTGGCCAGAAGGGAAATTGTCGCGGGTCTGGATATCGGTACTTCATTTGTACGTTGCGCCATCTGCGAAGTAGATCAACGTGGAGACTCAAACATCATCGGTCTGGGCAGCAGTCCCTCACAGGGCATTAAGAAGGGGACGGTAGTCGACATCGAGAGCACAGTGCGCTGCATCGTGGATGCAGTGGAGCAGGCGCAGCGCATGGCTGGGGTCGAGGTGACCAGCGTCTATGTGGGCGTGCCCAATACTCATGCCTCTCTAATTGTCAATCGCGGGATAGTTGCTGTCTCCAGTGAGGACAAGGAGATCACTGAGGAAGACGTTGACCGTGTCTTGCAGGCGGCAAGAGTGATCAATCTGCCCAGCAATCGGGAGATTTTGGACGTAATTCCTCGCCAGTTCATCATCGATGGTTATGAGGGAATCCGCTCACCAGCCGGAATGGCTGGCATTCGCTTGGAAGTGGAAGCCTTGTTGGTGACCGGTGTGATGACCTCGGTGCAGAATCTGATGCGCTGTGTGGAACGGGCTGGGTTGACTGTGGAGTCTTTGGTGCTTGACGCGATGGCTTTGGGGGAACTTGTGCTTTCACCGGACGAACGGGAACTCGGGGTGGTCCTGGCAGACATCGGCGGCGGCACTTGCGAGCTTGCCTACTACTACGGCGGTTCATTGCAGGCCATTGGCGCGGTCGCCTTGGGCGGCGATCACATCACCAGCGATATTGCCTACGGGCTGCGCACCAGCTTGGCCGTGGCAGAGAAGACCAAGGTGGAACTAGGAACGTTGCTGAATGTGCCGGAGGAGCGCCAGTTCAATATTCAGGATGTTGGCGGCCAGGAAAGCCGGGGAGTCTCGGTGCGCCGCTTAAGCAGCATCATCGAACCTCGCATCAATGAGATCTTCAGTTTCGTAGCTGATGAACTGCCGCGGATGAAGGTGCCGGAGAGCATTCCTTCCGGTCTGGTGTTGACCGGTGGCGTTTCCCATACCAAGGGATTGCCGCTCTACTTGCGGGAGTTCATGTCCTGTGGCGTCAGGCTCGCCCATGACGGCATCAGCGGCATGGAAGACAGTTCATACGCCACGGCCATCGGTTTGGTGATGCATGGCATCAGGAGACAATCGGTCAGTGAGCAAACCAGATCTGGTCGGAGGGAGCGTCGCAACACTGGCGGCGGCTTCTTCTCTCGAGTCGTTGGTTGGTTCAAAGAAATGTGGGAGTAGCTAGGGGGAGGAAAAGGACATGCTGGAACTCGATATGGAAATAGAACAGTATGCTCGCATTAAGGTGATTGGAGTCGGTGGTGGTGGCAGCAACGCGGTCAACCGCATGATCGAAGCCGGCCTGAAGGGCGTGGACTTCATCGCTGTCAACACAGATGCGCAAGCCTTGGCACGTTCCTTGGCCGCCCACAAGATTCAGATCGGCGAAAAGCTGACCCGTGGTTTGGGTGCCGGCGCTAATCCCGAAATCGGCATGAAGGCCGCAGAGGAGAGCCGGGAAGCTATTCAGCAGGCACTGCGCGGCTCTGACATGGTCTTTGTCACCGCCGGCATGGGTGGAGGCACGGGCACAGGTGCGGCGCCGCTGGTGGCTGCCGTGGCGCGTGAGCTCGGTGCTTTGACTGTGGGCGTCGTGACCAAACCGTTTACTTTTGAACAACGGCGGCGGATGACACAGGCGGAGAAGGGCATTGCCACCCTGAAGGAGAACGTGGACACGATCATCACCATCCCGAACGATCGCCTGTTGCAGGTTGTGGATAAGAACATGCCGATCATGCAGGCGTTCAAGGTCGCTGACGACGTGCTGCGCCAGGGTGTGCAGGGTATCTCTGACTTGATCGCTGTTCCGGGTCTGATTAACCTGGACTTTGCTGATGTGAAGACGATCATGACGCAGACCGGTTCAGCGCTGATGGGCATCGGTCAGTCTGCTGGCGAGAATCGCGCGGTTGAGGCTGCAAAGCAGGCCATTTCCAGCCCTCTGCTGGAGGCCTCTATCGAGGGCGCCAAGGGCGTTTTGCTCAGCGTCACCGGTGGAGTCAACCTCAGCTTGCATGAGGTGAACAAAGCAGCCGAGTTGATTTCTCAGGCAGTGGATGGCGACGCCAACTTCATCTTCGGCGCTGTCATCGATGAGAAGTTGCAGGATGAGATCCGCATCACTGTGATCGCCACCGGTTTTGACGGACAGCAGCGTGGGCAGGAGTTCCCAGAGCTAGAGATCAAGCCATTCCATGCGGCTAACGACCTCGACATCCCGGCGTTCATGCGGAGAAAGAGATAGCAGGTTTCAAACACTCCCGATTGTTCGGGGGTGTTTTTTTGCGCAGAAAAAAGAACATGCATCGACAGCGTCCTTTGACATTTTCCACGCCCGGGCCCTCCTATAATGGAAATAAGGGGGCTTGCCCATGGAGGTCTACATCGATTTGCTCTTTCTAGTCAACTTCCTGGTCAACGCTTGGGCGCTATGGCTGACCTCCGTACTCTGCGGCCAACGCCCGAAGTGGCTTAAGCTAACGCTGGCGGCTGCCCTGGGTGCGATCTATGGCTTGGGCATGGTCACGCCATGGGCGGCCTATTTCGCTCACCCACTCGGCAAACTGCTACTGGCCGGAATTATGGTGCGGATTGCATACAGCCCCGGACTGATGCTGCGCCTGTTGCAGCTTTGTGGCCTCTTCCTGTTGGTCAGCTTCACCACGGCCGGCTGTGCGCTAGGAGTGCAGACGCTGCTGACTGCACAGGGCGGCATCTCTGGCGGATCGCTTTCCTACGGACAGTTGCCTGGCTGGGTACTGCTCTTGGCGGCGATTCTCCTCGGAATCGGCAGCAAGCGAGTGATCAGCCTGCTGGAGAATCGGCTGGTGCATGTCGCCAACCGGGCGAGCGTCAGTCTTGCTCTTGACGGTGGACAGGTCAGTCTGGACGGTTTGGTAGATTCCGGCAATCAGTTGACAGACCCCTTCGGAGGCAGGCCGGTGATGGTCGTGGCCCTGGAAGCGGTAGCCGATCTGTTGCCGGAAGCGGTAGTCTCTTTGGCGCTCTCCGACCAGGTCTCAGATGCCGCACTGACCACTTTGGGCGGTCAAGCCTGGCTGGCCCGCATTCGTTTCATCCCTTATCATTCCGTGGGGCGAAAGTCTGGAGTGCTGCTCGGTTGGCGCCTTGACCAGGCCACCATCACTACCCGGCAAGGGGTGCGTACAGTCGAAAATGTGGTTATGGCCCTCTCCGGACATGCCTTGAGCGAGCAAGGCGCATACCAAGTCTTGATTCCGCAGCGGCTGCTTCCCGCTCTGACCAGACCAACAGAGGAGGTGCTTTGATGAAAGCTTGGCCACGCCTAGGGCTCTGGATTCGTCTCTACTATTACCGCTGGCTGATTCGATTGGGTTACGACGCTCTGCAGAAGGCTGTGCACTTTGTCGGAAGCTCTGAGGCGCTGCCGCCGCCACTCTCGGAACAGGAAGAGAGCTGGCTGCTGGGGCAGTTGCGGGTAGGCGACATGGCCGTGAAGAGCGTGCTGATCGAGCGCAATTTGCGCTTGGTGGTGTACATCGCGCGCAAGTTTGAGAACACCGGCATCCCGATCGAGGACCTGGCCTCGATCGGCTCCATCGGTCTGATCAAGGCCGTCAACACATTCAATCCGGAACGAAACATCAAGCTAGCCACCTACGCCTCCCGCTGCATCGAAAATGAGATCCTGATGTTCCTCCGCCGCAATCATCGCCATCGCGTGGAGGTGTCGTTGGATGAACCGCTGAATGTCGATTGGGACGGCAATGAACTGCTGCTCTCAGACGTCATTCCGCACGAGGGTTGTGAAGTGCACAAAGACCTGGAGGCAGAGGTGGACCGCACATTGCTGAACAGTGCCCTCAGTCGCCTGACCGACCGGGAACGGATCATCATGGAGCTCCGCTTTGGGCTGAAGGATGGCGACGAGCGCACCCAGAAGGAAGTGGCTGACCTGCTTGGCATCTCCCAATCCTACATCTCGCGCCTCGAGAAGCGGATCATCAAGCGCCTGCGCCGCGAGTTCAAGCGCATGGAGTAGTACATAGTATCAGGGGCGGTTCAGACTCGAGGGGGAACCCCCC
>JAEZJZ010000076.1 GCA_023436245.1 Bacillota bacterium
GGCATTTGCCCGCGCCTTTTTGCATGCATTTACCTGTGCACATCCGGTGACCGCCATCATAACACTTCCTGGCAGGGGAAACACTAGTGGCGAATAGGATTTTGGCCATGTGGCTTTCCATTGCGGAAGGGAGTGTTGGCAACATGAGATTGCCTGTTGGCTCGATTGCACTACTGATCGCGTCGGTACTGGTCTATTTCGGTTTGGCTCAGAGGTTGCTGGATCGCATGCGGCTGAATGATCGCATTGCCCTGCTTTTCTTGGGAGCGATGTTCCTTGGTTCCTACATCCCGAATATTCAAATCACTCCGCTGCTCGGGATCAACGTCGGTGGGGGGTTGGTGCCGTTGGGGTTGGCCCTCTGGCTCTGGTTCACGGCAGATGAGGCCAAGGAAAAGTGGCGCGCATTCTGGGCCACCCTGATCGGCGGCTCCGTCATTTACGCCGTGACTAGCTATCTGCCGGGTGACCCCTCCAACATGGTGGTCGACCCGATGTACCTCTATGCACTGCTAGCTGGCCTGGTGGCCTACATCATCGGCAGATCTCGCAGGGCTTCCTTTATCGCAGGCGTGCTGTCGGTGGTGCTGAACGACATCATCTACGCCGTTCAGCTGTCTATCCAGGGCTATCCAGGTGGGACGATTATCGGCGGCGCCGGAGTTTTCGATACAGTGATCATCGCCGGACTGTTGGCCGTATTGCTGGCAGAGTTGGTGGGGGAAACCCGCGAACGGCTCGGCGGCGGACATCATGCCAAGATCAAGGTTCCACCAGTGGTCGAACTCAACGAGACCCAGAAGGCCAAGATCGAAAGCTTGGAAGGGCGGAGGGATCAGCGATGAGGTGGACTAGAAGATTCGCCCTGCTAGTTGCATTGGGACTGCTCTGCTGGTCGCCGCTACTTCCGGTTGCTGCGCAGGCAGCTCCCGGGGAGCCTGAGGAATGCACCGGCGACCATCTCTACACCGTTTACGACGAAAGCAATCCGTTGACTGTCGTGTTTCAGACCAGCATGGGGGTCAGCGTCGGTGATCAGTATCAGACGGAGAACGACTACCTGTTTGAAGTGGTTTCAGTCAACGATGCCGAACGAACGGCCCAGGCTCGCTTTGTGGAGCAGGTTAAGTTGCCCGAGGCCGCGGCAGCGCTGATCAATAGTCTGGGTGCCAGCGCCCCAAAGGCAGCTGCGCAGAACGTCACCATCGGGGTCTATCACACCCATACCTCCGAGTCCTACGTGCCGACTGACGGCAGAGACAGTATTCGTGGCAATGGCGGTATCCTCAAGGTGGGCGAGGCGCTGACCGCAAGCTTGAAAGAAGCGGGAGCGAAGGTGATCTACTCTGACAAGCGACATGACCCACATGACAGCGCGGCTTATACTAGGTCCCGTCGCACTGCCCAGGACCTGCTGAAGCAGGGACCAACCGCGCTCTTGGATGTGCACAGGGACGCTGGTGGGGGGCCGGAGAGCTATTCCACCACGATCAAGGGGGACAGAGTATCGCAGATCAGGTTGGTTGTGGGCAGACAGAACCCAAACATGTCCTCGAACAAGCAATTTGCTCAGGAGATCAAGGCTGTCACTGACAAGCAGTATCCTGGTCTGATCAAGGGGATATTCTTCGCCCGCGGAGGATATAACCAGGACCTGAACCCGCGCAACCTGCTGTTGGAGGTCGGTACCGATACCTCCACCCGAGCGGATGCCGCGGAAGGCGCCACTCTCTTTGCCAAGGCCTACGCTAGTTACCTAGGGGCAAAGACGTCTGCGGGGCAGGCGGGTCAGGCTCGTGAAAGCAGGTCTGGCATGGGAGCTGCTGGCTGGTTGATCGGGCTAGTGGTGGTAGGTGCTGGCGCTTGGTTGTTGATCAGCACCGGCGGATGGAAGGAAGCGAGCAGCAAGCTGCGCACCTTCACCACCAAGGAATTCAGCAATGCTCTTGGGGTGGCCAGACGGCCGCGGAACAAGCAGAAGGGGTCCAGGAAGAAGGATTGATGCGCTTCTTGGTTTTTCATAGCCGTACAGGAGCGGCTGCCTTGGCAGCCGCTCTCCGTTACGCCGGAATAGCTGAAGAGAGTGACTATCTTCATCGCCTAGACGAACTTCCGGCGCAGCGCAGATGGCTGCTCTGCCACCAGGCCGGAGGGGAGACGATTCTGGCGGCTGCCAGCGGGGCTGAGCCCCGGGTTCTGGAACAGGCATTGCGGTCTGTGACAGCGAGGTTCGCTCCCTCATCGGAGGTGCTGCTGTCTCGTTGCCACGAACCGAGACATCTGCGCTGGCTGTTCAGACTGCGACGAAGGCGACTGTTGCCTGCCTGGGTGCAGCAATCCGTCGGCCGAGAGCTTTGGCAAGTGGCGCTCTCCGAACGGGAGGGGAGTTCTCGTTGAACTACATCTATTTCTGCTGGGGCAGTGCGCATTCGTCTGTGACGGCTGCTGCCGTTCATCTGCGTCACCTCACCGGAAGCAAACGCCCGAGCGTGTCTCAAGTGATGCAGATTCCTCGCTTTGACCTTACTCCTAACGCGGAGGTGGGCAGCTTGTTTCATATGGGGCGAGATGACGAAGGCAACGACGTCTATGTTCTGGGATTAGGCGCTGAACACAAGTCATACTGCTACTTGGTCGATCAGTACCTGGCTTTCCTGGGGCTACGGCCAACCGATTACCGCTTGGCCAACTGCTTACCCTGTGTCGACTGGTTCACACGCATTGGCGGGTTTTCCTCCCGCAGCCTCAATCTGGTCTGGTTCGGGCGACGGCTAGCTGCCTTCGGCGTCCGTCGCCGTTTTCCGGTCTACGTTGGTTTGGTGGAACGGGTGCGAGCTTCCCGAGAGCAGTCTGCCGGCTTCCTTGACTGGTCACCTCGCGTGTAGGATAATGATGAAGGTCAACTGGACAGCCAGTTGGCGGCGGATTTGTCACCATCGCCAGTTGGGCACCCCCAACTGGCCTATTGATATTTGTGTGGAAGGATGATTGCCTTGTGCAGCAGCTAGGGGAGATTGCCGCCGTCGTCCAGGGTTCTCTTGCAGAGCAGCTGGGCATGGGACCTGGCGCCATATTGAAGCAGGTCAACGGCCAACCGGTAGCAGATATTCTCGATTTTCGCCTGGCCATGGCCGATGAAGAAGTGGAAGTTCAGTGGCTGAACACAGATGGCCAGATGAGGTCCGATCAGGTTACTAAGGCATATGGACAGGACTTGGGGATAGTTTTTGCCAGTCCGACCATCGATAGGCTCAAACTCTGCCAGAACAACTGCCAGTTCTGCTTTGTTCGTCAGCAGCCTACCGGCCTGCGCTCCACGTTGACGCTCCGTGATGATGATTATCGCCTTTCCGCCCTTCAGGGCAGCTTCATCACGTTGACCAATCTCGCCGAGAGCGAATGGCAGCGTATCCTAGACCTGCGGCTCAGCCCGCTCTACATCTCCGTACATACGACTAATGGTCCATTACGTGAGCGGCTGTTGCAGAACCCGGCTGCGGGCAGGATCATGCATCAGTTGCGGGAGTTGCATCAACGCCAAATCGAGGTGCATTGCCAAATTGTGCTGGTGCCAGGGTTGAATGACGGGCCGGAGCTAGAGCGGACCATCAACGACTTGGCAGGGTTCTGGCCGACGGTGCAGTCGGTGGCTGTTGTGCCCGTGGGTCTGACCGCCCATCGCTCGCGATTGCCAGAACTCTGCACTCCCAATGCCGGTGAGGCTAGGCAGGTGATCGACTACCTGATGCCGGAGAGTCGGCGTTTCCGTCGGCAATCAGGTGTTTCGTGGGCGTACCTGGCTGACGAATGGTTTGTCTTGGCCGGCAGCCTCGTTCCGGAACGCAGCTACTATGATGATCTGCCGCAGATCGAGAACGGGGTAGGCCTCGTGCGCTTGCTGCTGGACCAGGCGACAAAGACCTTGCGCGCTGCGCCGGCACGCTTGGCCAAGCCGCGCCGTGTCATCTGGGTAACTGGCTATTCCGCAGCCAACACTCTCAGGCGCATCGCCGAGCGGTTGAATCGGATTGAGCAGCTCTGGGTGGATGTACTGCCGATCAAGAACCAGCTGTTTGGGGAATCCGTTACCGTCGCTGGTCTGGTCGCTGGACGGGACATCATCGCCACTCTCCACCAGGAACAGATCGATGACGCCGTCATCCTCGTTCCCGATGTGATGCTCAGACCGCTGGAGCAGGATTTCTTGGACGATGTTTCCTGGGACGAGCTTCTATCTTCATTCCCTAATGCCCGTATTCGGCTGACGCCGACTGATGGGCAATCTTTGGTTCGGTATACGCTAGGAGAGGAGGTTGACTTATGCCAATAGTCGCCGTTGTAGGTAGACCGAATGTCGGCAAGTCGACCCTGTTCAACTATCTTGTTGGCAAGCGCGTGGCCATCGTGGAAGATGTGCCGGGAGTGACCAGGGACAGAATCTATTCCGATGTCCACTGGTTGAACCATGAGTTCACGTTGGTGGATACCGGCGGTCTGGAACTGAACAGCACTGATCAGATGTACAACTACATCCGCAAGCAGGCAGAGGTCGCCATTCGTGAAGCCGAGGTTGTCTTGTTCGTCGTGGACGGACGACAGGGTCTGACGGCACTGGATGAGGACGTGGCGAACATTCTGCGCGCCGCCAACAAGCCGATCATTTTGGTGGTGAACAAGATCGACCACCCCGGACTGGAACCGGAGGTGGCGGACTTCTATCGGCTCGGGCTGCCAGACTTGATCAGTATCTCCGCCGCCAATGGACTGGCGATCGGTGATCTGCTGGACATGATTGTGGAGCGCCTGCCGGACGAGCCTGCGTCTCTCTATTCCGAAGAGGTGATTCGCACGGCGGTCATCGGTAAGCCGAATGTCGGCAAGTCGTCACTGGTGAACGCCATGCTCGGGCAGGAACGAGTGATCGTGAGCGATGTGCCAGGCACCACCCGCGACGCCATCGATACTCCGCTGCTGGCGGGAGAAGACCGGTATGTGCTGATCGATACCGCTGGGCTACGCCGGAAGAGCAGAGTGGATGAAGAGATCGAACGTTATAGCGGACTCCGATCGCTCCGAGCGATTGAGCGCTCTGATGTTGTGCTGATGGTGCTTGATGCCACTGAAGGAGTCACAGACCAGGACAAGAAGATTGTCGGCTTCGCCCATGATCGGGGGCGGGGCATCATTATTGTGATCAACAAATGGGATCTGGTGGACAAAGACGACAAGACGGTCAACTTGTTTACCGAGAAAGTCCGCAATGAACTGGCGTTTGCGCAGTACGCCCCGATCGTCTTTGTTTCCGCGAAGACTGGTCAGCGAGTGCATCGGGTTCTTCCCCTGGTCAAGCATGTGGCGGAGCAACAGAATCTGCGCATCGCCACGAATACGCTGAACGAACTGATTCAGGAGGCGACTCTGGTAACCCCTACGCCTACAGAGCGTGGCAAACGGTTGAAGATCCTTTATGCTACGCAGAGCAGTGTGAAGCCGCCAACTTTCGTGCTCTTCGTCAATGAGCCGGATCTGCTGCACTTCTCATATCAGCGTTTCCTGGAGAATCGCTTGCGGCACACCATGGGTTTTGAAGGAACGCCTATTCGCTTCCACGCGCGGAAGCGCGATTAGCAGCCCGTAGGATTCCAGGCAGACGCGAATTGCACAGGTTACCGACAGAGTACTGCAGGCAACTATAGGTTACAAAGGGGATGAAGGGATTTGGGTGCGAGTGTGGCGGTGATTGGCTCGGGGAGTTGGGGGACGGCCTTGGCTGCTCGGGTCTTGAGCAAGAACTTCGAGCAGGTGGCGCTGTGGTGTCGCCGCGAGGCTATGGCCGACGAGATCAATACAATGCATGAGAACCGGGACTATCTGCCTGGTGTCGATATTCCCGATAACGTGGTGGCGACAGCATCTTTGAAGGAGGCTTTGGCTGAGAGGGATCTGATAGTCTGGTCAGTGCCGTCTGCCCATCTGCGGGCGGTTCTGCGGGCTGCAGCTCCGTATGCCCGGCGGCCGGCTGATTGCGTGAATACCGCGAAGGGGCTAGAACCCACCAGTCTGCAGCGCTTGACCGAGGTGATTGCGGAAGAGCTCGGGCAGGCCGCCCGCAGCGTATCCGTCCTCTCTGGGCCGAATCACGCGGAGGAAGTAGGGCTTGGCATGCCGGCGGCGAGCGTGATCAGCAACAGCGATGCAGAAGTGGCGATGCGCTTGCAGGACGCATTCTTTACTCCTGCGTTCCGCGTCTACACATCTCTCGACGTGATCGGAGTTGAGCTCGGCGGGGCTTTGAAGAATATCATCGCCCTGGCTGCGGGTGTGACAGATGGCATGGGCTTTGGAGACAACACCAAGGCCATGCTGATGACCAGAGGACTGGTGGAGATGGTGCGGCTGGGTCGGGCCATGGGTGCTGACCCGCGCACGTTCTCCGGTCTGGCTGGCATCGGCGATCTCATTGCGACTTGCACCAGCAAGCACAGCCGTAATTGGAATGCTGGTTTCAAGATTGGGCAGGGGCAGACGCTCGAGCAGGTTACCGGCGGCACCCACATGGTGATCGAGGGCGCATTCGCTACCCAGGCTGCGTATCGCCTGGCTCGACGCATGGATGTGGACATGCCCTTGACCGAGGCGCTTCACCGCGTCATATTTGAAGGCGCCGATCTGGGAGGTACGCTTCAGGAGATGATGGGGCGACTGAAAAAACACGAGTACGAAGACGTAGCTTTTGATCGTTGATGCAGCATTGAGCGATGACAATTACCAGGGGCTCTGGACCTGATCGGCAGGTTCAGAGCTCTTTTCGTTATGCCGGTCCGGTTTTTGCCGAGCATTTCTGGCATATAGATAATCCCGGTTCATATATATGTACTAGCCAAGCCGTGCCTAAGCTCTGTGTTTTTGGGAACAAGCTTTGAGGTTTCTAGGAGACCAGCTGGGAGGGATGCCGGGCGGCTCGAGAGGCTATCGATCGATGACGTCTGAGGCAGGAAAGGGAGGGAAAAGCATTTGGAGAAGTTTGATCTACTGAAGGATATCGCCGAACGTACCGCCGGCGAAATACACCTCGGTGTGGTTGGCCCGGTGCGTACCGGTAAATCCACCTTCATCAAGCGGTTCGCTGATCTGATGGTCTTGCCCAACATTGCTGATGAGTACGACCGGGAGCGCACCAAAGACGCTTTGCCACAGAGCGGCGCTGGCAGAACAATCACCACCGCCGAGCCGAAGTTCGTGCCGGATGAGGCGGTGGAAATCCAGGTGGATAGCCTCAGCCTGAAGGTGCGGCTGATCGACTGCGTCGGCTACTCCGTCAAAGGGGCTATCGGCTATGAGGACGAAGATGGGCCGCGCATGGTGATGACCCCGTGGTCCCCTGAAGAAATTACCTTTGAACAGGCGGCGGAAATCGGTACGCGCAAGGTGATTGCAGATCATTCCACCATGGGCCTAGTGGTGACCACCGACGGCAGCATTACTGACCTGCCGCGTGAGGTATACGTGCCGGCCGAGGAGCGGGTTGTGGCAGAGCTGAAGGGCCTGGGTAAGCCATTTGTGATCCTACTCAACTCGACTGACCCGTTCTGCAACCAATCGATGCTGCTCAGAGAAGAGCTGGAGGCTAAGTACCAGACAGCCGTAGTGCCTCTCAACTGCGCTCGGCTGAACGAGACCGACATCCATGGCATCCTGCGTGAACTGCTCTATGAGTTCCCGGTAAAGGAAGTAACAGTTAACCTGCCGGCGTGGGTTGAGGTGCTGGACAGCAAGCACTGGCTGCGGCGTCGGTTTGATGAAGCGGTGCGGGAAGGCATTGTCAAAATCAAACGCCTGCGCGATGTCGATTATCTGATAGAGCATCTAGGAAACTGCGATTTCGTCTCCGAAGTCATCTTGGAGAAGATGGAGCTCGGCAGTGGGCTGGCTAGTCTGTCCACACAGGCACCGGAGCATCTCTTCTGGGACGTGCTCAGTCAGACGGCTAATGCGGAGATTCGCGGTCGCGACGTGTTGATGCGCCTGATGAAGGACTATTCCGTGGCCAAGCGGGAATACGACAAGCTGAAGGACGCGCTGCGTGATGTCCGCAACACCGGCTACGGCATCGTGCCTCCCAGCCTGGAGGAAATGGTGCTTGATGAGCCGGAAATCATCAGGCAGGGTAGCCGCTTCGGCGTCAGGTTACGGGCGACTGCCCCGGCTTACCATCTGATCAGGGTCGATGTGGAATCTGAAGTGGCCCCAATCATCGGCACGGAGAAGCAGAGTGAGGAACTGGTCAAGTATTTGATCGATGAGTTTGAGGCCAGTCCTCAGAAACTCTGGGAGTCAAACATCTTCGGCAAGTCGTTGCACACCTTGGTGCGCGAAGGCATCCAGAACAAGCTGTTCAGAATGCCTGACAATGCGCAAGAGAAGCTGCGCGAGGTCCTGCAGAAGATGGTCAATGAGGGCAACGGTGGCCTGATCGCCATCATTCTATAGTCTGGCACACTTGGCAAAAGAAGCGCATCCGATCGGTACGGTCGGGTGCGCTTCTTGTTGGTGCGTCAGGCATGGCTTGCACAGGAGCGCCAGTCTGATGTATAATAGTCAAGCGACGGGCTGTGGCGCAGTTTGGCTAGCGCGCTTGCTTGGGGTGCAAGAGGCCGCAGGTTCAAGTCCTGTCAGCCCGACCATTGCTTAGGACTAAGTGAATGCCATGCGGTAACGCCGCATGGCATTCATCTTTCATTCCTGCCGGCAGCCTTTCTGCGGCTGTTCCCGGCCCGACGTGGCGCCTGATGAAACGTAGACTGCTCAACCTTGGAGCTAAACTTCGGCCAGGTTCAGGAGCAAGGTGTTGCTGTCCACCCATGCTGACACTCTCTCGGCAGTGAACTGCAAGATGCAGTAGTCTGGGTCGGTCTTGCCGCCGGGGAAATGCGCTATGAACCAGTCCAGCCAAAGATCGTCCTTCGACGCCTGATCTGTCAGCACTTGAACGGTGCCAACTAGCGTGATGTTGTTCTTGCCATCGCAGTAGCAGAGACTGGCTCGGTTGTCTCGGCGCAGACGCTGCACCTTGGTTGATCGCAGGCCAGTGGCAAACCAGGCAGTGTGAACGCCTGCGTGCCTGAGACTTGAGATGGCGGAGACTGTCGGCGAACCCGCCTCATCCAGCACAGCGATGTATACGGTACTCCCGGACGACATGATCTGCTCGATTCGTTCTGTGCTGATCACTGGCACCAACTCCTTCAGCTTGATCATATAACAAGATACATGACATCTGTCTGTCATGTCATCATCCTGGTCGGTAGCGCATATTTCGGATGGTGTCGGTGTACAAATAACAGATCCGATCCAGCACGGTTGATTGTGGGCAGAGTTGCCCGATTGCATCGGATCAACGCCTAAGACGGAGCATGGTGGAGCCTTTTTGAGGTCTTGCCGTTCTATTCGCTGCCAATCGCAATAGACATGGAAAAACGGTTGACTTTCCCCGCAAATTTGCTACAATCGAATTGGTTCGTCTGCCAATCTGGGAAAAGGAGGAAAGAAACTTGATGAATCAACTGGGCCGTCATATCCTGGCTGAAGTCTATGGATGCCCTGCTGACATTTTGAATGATGTCAGAAAGATTGAAGAAGTTCTGGTCAATGCCGCTCTGGAAGCGGGTGCCGAGGTCCGAGAAGTGGTGTTCCATAAGTTCAGTCCGCAGGGCGTAAGTGGCGTGGTGGTCATTTCCGAATCTCATCTAGCAATCCACACCTGGCCTGAGTTGGGCTATGCTGCACTGGATGTCTTCACGTGCGGCGACCGGGTAAATCCCTGGGATGCGTGCAACTATATCACCCGGAAGTTCGAGGCCCAAAATATGACAGCCACGGAGGTTGATCGGGGTATTCTTGAGGCTCCTAAACAGGTGGTTAATCTCTAGGTTCCCGATTGGGAGTAGTGGATGCAAATCAAGGACGGTTGACTGCGGTTAACCGTCCTTCTTCGTTGTCTTGCTCTAGCCTTATATTCTTTGGCTGAAAGGTAAGGCTCGAGGCAGGTTGAAACGGGTCATTCTGAGTGCAACGAAGAATCTGTCTCGTTCTGCGCCTGGAAGTAGTGGGGACGCGGGGCCGGGGAGAGCAACCCCCTGCCCACCGCGCCGTTCTGGCAGGCGTCGCACCGCCACTCTTGTCTGCCACAGTGAGAGTAATGTAATGAGCTCGGCTCGGCCGGGGTCCAACAGAACTCGCCGCGCGAGGTTTATGGGTCAAGCACATCACCCTAGAACTTCGGCGACCCTTCGACTCGTTATTGAGCTCGGGGCGGCTCAAACAATTGTTGAACCTGTTCCGGCCTCGCTCGCTCATCTGATTTGGGGCAGTCAACGCGTGGCTTGCGCGAACCAAGCCTGCCCTCCGGCGCTTAGTGAGCGGTGACGCTAGCTCGCTACACTCTCGCGCCTAGGTACATAGGGCCAATGCGCGGCCCTGACGGTGTCATTCCGAGCGCCGCGAGGAATCTGTTCCGGTCTCCCCAACGCCTTGTGCGGAACAAGTATGAATGTGCTAGCGTATGCGGAGGGCCTGTAGCCTAGCAACGCCGGCCGGAGGCCAGTGGAACGGCGCCCGCGCGCCGTTTGCTGCCGCTCCTTTGCCGACGAGCTCATACAATAAACCGCCACACAGTCGCGGTTTGTGCGCCTCACCCCGCTATCTGCAGAACGTGGAAAGCCCGAAAAGCCCGCGCTCTCTACTCCACTCAGGCGAGAACTGAATGGGTGGCGCCCGCGCGCCGTTTGCTGCCGCTCCTCTTATTCGCGGTTTGCGAGCCAGCCATTGATGGCTGAGATGCAGATCTTTGGGTGACCAGGCAGGATTATTCCCAGGCAGCGGGGAAAACTGCCAATTAAGCACTTAGTGGCATTGCCCGGCGGGCGGAGAGGGGATGAATGATGGAAGAGATGACACTGGTTTTGCTGAAGCCGGACGCGGTTCGCCGCCGGCTTGTTGGCAAGATTATCTCCCGTTTTAAGGACAAGGGGCTGACGATTCGGGCCTCGCGTGTCTTGACGATGGACCGCAGCCTGGCAACGGAGCACTATCAGGAACACGTGGAGCGGCCGTTCTTTTGGGAACTGGTCGAATTCATCACTTCTGGTCCAATCTTGGCCCTGGCGATAGCTGGGCCCAGCGCGATTAAGGCTGTGCGCAGTCTGGTCGGGTCGACCGACCCGCTGCAGGCAGCGCCAGGCACCATCCGTGGTGACTTTGGCCTGGTGAAAGGCCAAAACGTGGTGCATGCGTCAGACAGCCTGCAGTCGGCAGAGCGGGAGCTCGCTCTCTTTTTCAGATCGGAAGACATCTGCCAAAGCAGCTAACTTGTCCCACGTAAATGCCCACCTGGCAGGAAATATGTCTCTGGCAGTGAATATGAGATATAGTCATGTTCAACGCCGTGCTGGCAGCGAGTAGGGGGGCAGTCATGCAGATTCAGGACGAGTACGGCCAGTTCTGCGGCCGCATCAAGCAGTTGACCGGAATTGACCTCAGTGGTTACAAGGAGAAGCAGATGCGCCGGCGGCTGGAGAGTCAGATGGCGCGCCGGGGGATTTCCTCTTTCCCGGTGTACTATGATCTATTGTCTAGGGACGCAGCTGCTCTGCAGGAGTTCCTGGACCGAGTGACGATCAACGTGTCCGAGTTCTTCCGCAATGCAGAACGGTGGCAGGTGTTGGCACAGACGATCATTCCGACTTTGGAACAATCCAGTGGCGGTCGCGGTTTGCAGATTTGGAGCGCGGCCTGTTCCACCGGGGAGGAGCCATACTCACTGGCCATGTTGCTTAGCGCAGATTTCCCGCGCATACGCTGGCAGTTGCTCGCCACAGACATCGATCGGGTGATTCTGGGGCGGGCAAAGCAGGCGGAATACCTACTGGCCCAGCTACCCCAAATACCGGAGCGATTTCGCAAGCGATACGTTTCGCCGGGTGACACAAGGTTCAAGATTGATTCCGCAATCACCAGCCTGGTTGAGTTGCGGCAGCACGATCTGCTGCGTGAGCCGTTTCCAGAGCGGCAGGATCTGATCATCTGTCGCAATGTGATGATCTACTTCACAGAGGACATCAAGGACCGTCTCTATCGCAGTTTTGCCGCCAGCCTGCGACCAGGCGGAGTGCTGTTCGTAGGCAGTACCGAGCAGATCTTCCGTTCGCGGGAGTACGGGCTGCGTGTGATAGAGCCGTTCTTCTACCAGAAAATCGAGTGATGTCAGACAGCATAATAATCGGCCGGAGCAAGCTGCTCCGGCCGATTCACACGTTCAGTATAGTACATCGTCAACTGTGAGTATGATGACGCATCAACCATCAACCCTCGGTTCCTGAGTTGAGCCGCATCCACCAGCTCACGACTTGACGCCTACAAGCTGTTTGGGCGGGGAAAGACTACCGAGAAGGTAGTCCCCTGGTCACTGGTGTCAATTTCGATTTGAGCACCATGCTGATCAGCAATTCTATAGCAAACAGAGAGGCCGAGCCCTGTTCCAGCATCCTTGGTGGAGAAGAAGGGCACATAGACCTTGTCCAAGTACTCCTCGGGAATGCCGACACCTTGGTCGCTCACTTCCAGTCTGATCTGATTCTGATTGGCGAGGGTGCGAATGGTCAGTTGGCCGGGGATAGTCATTGCTTCGACGCCATTGCGCACCAGGTTGAGCAGCATCTGACGAATATCCTTGTCCTCTAGCAGCAAGTCCGGCACATCTCCGAGCTCCAGCTGCAGTTGATGCCCACCCAATGCCACGTCCGCCTGGATCAGCGGCGCCAGTTGTCGTACGCTCTCCGAGAGGTTGCGCATCTGCCTATCCACGGGTTTGCCTTTGGCCAGGCTGAGAAACTCGGTGATGATCGAGTTTGCCCGATCCAGTTCGTCGATCATCAGCTGGAAGAATTCCTTCTCCTGATCAAACTTCGGCTTCATTGCCAGGAACTGCAGAAAGCCGCGCACAGTCGTCATCGGATTCCTGATCTCGTGTCCGATGCCAGCTGCGAGCTGTGCCGACAGGTTCAGGCGATCGAGGCGAAGATACTCTCTCTCCAAGCGCTTCCTTTCCGAGATGTCGTTGACGATCAGTGATCGGCCCACTAGCTCGCCAAGAGCATTCTTCACCGGCGAGACGATCATGGAGACCTCCAGCAAGCTCCCATCCTGACGTTGGCAAGTTGTTTCGTAGTCGGCAACCTTGTTGCCGGCCGCAATCCCCTCCATCAACTGCTCCAACTCAGTCGCCTTGTCTGCCGGACAGATCAGGGTCACCTGTTTGCCGATCGCGTCTGCGGCTTCGTAGCCAAACATGTGCTCAGCTCCAGGGTTCCAGGCTTCAATACTATGGGCCAGGTTGGCGTAGATGATGGCCGCGTCAGAACTCTCCACAATGGCAGTGAGGCGGGAAGCAGCTGCCAGGTTGTTGCGCCGGTTGGTGATGTCGCGGAAGAACACCGATAGTCCTTCTGCCGTGGGGTAGACGTGCACTGACATCCAGCGGTAGGAGAGGTTGCCGAAGGCCTCGAAGTGGACTGCCTGCTGTTCACTGAGGGCAGCGGTGAACTGTCGCCTGAACTCACTGATGGGGAAGAGGGGAGACAGTCTCTCCATGTTCAGCCCGATCAGTTCCTCTCGAGAGCGCCGGTAGTGTCTGGCTGCCGCTTCGTTGGCGTAGGTGATGTTGAAATCGGTATCCAACGCCAAGAAGGCGTCATCTATGCTCTCCAGAATGTCGGCCACTTTACGGCTGGAACGCTGCAGTTCCTCCGAGATGATCTGACGTTCCGCCATCTCCAATTGCAGTTGCCGATTGGCCGCTTCCAGTTCAGATGTGCGCTCAGCAACCAAGGAAGCCAGTTGATCCCGATGGCGCTGCAGCTCCTCCCGGACTAGGACACTGTCGGTGACATTGGACGTCGCCAGTAGGACGTGTGTCTTGTCCAGAGCGCTGCCATAATTGAACGGCATCACGGTCAGGTTCCAGAATGACGGTTCCTCGCCTCCGTGATGCGCACGCAGTTCGCTCAGTTCCTCCCGCTGCCCACTCTCAAGCACTCGTTCGATGGCAGCGACCAAGCCAGGGCAACTTGTGCCAGGAGGCAGTTGATCCAGACGCTCTCCAGTGACTGACTGTAAGGAAGGGCGGTTCAGGCAGTGTAAGAATGCCTGGTTGGCCCATTGCACTCTCAGACCGGTATCAACGATGCAAAGGCTGATCGGGGCATGGTGGGTAACGCCGTCCAGAAGCTGATGCTGTACCTGTAGGCGCTGCAGCAGGTTGTCGCGTTGTCGCTCCACCTGCTTCTGGTCCGTCAGGTCAGCAATGGTGCCGAGGGCTCCGAGTGGCTTGCCATCACTGCTGCGCATAGGTGCAACATTGATCATCGCTGTCTTCTTGACCCCATCAGGCCAGATGAACTCGAACTCCTCGTTGTTTGTGCTCTCTCCACTGCGGGCCGCTCTCTGCATCGGCAGTTCCTCGATTGCCAGTTGGTGACCGCGGTTGAAGACGGCCACAGGCGGGGAGTTGGGATCGGCCAGGGAGAAGTACTCGCCTGGCTGCACACGAAAGAAGTTGGCTGACGCTTCATTATGGAGGATCTCTTGCCCGGATGGGCCGATGGCCACGGAGAGACCGCAAGGCATGATGTCAAAGACAGCAGCCAGCGAGCTCAGATCAGCCTGCTGCAACAGCTGCTGCAGCCTGGTTTGGGTTGCATTCACCGGTTCGGGGCTGGTCACCAAGTGCGAGCTCGTGGTCGGATGGGGCGTCTTGAACTGGTCTGCTGACATCTTTCACCCTCCGCACATAAGGACTTCTCATCTTGATTATATGACATTCACAAGACAATCCCTGCGATTATCGACAAAATTCGCGTAGACACACCGCAAATGGATCGAGACGCGACAAAAAAAGAGACTCCACTCTGGAGTCTCACGCTGAACCAATGGTGCGAGGGAAGGGACTTGAACCCATACACCTTGCGGTACTAGATCCTAAGTCTAGCGCGTCTGCCAATTCCGCCACCCTCGCAAATGGTGGGCCATGTTGGACTCGAACCAACGACACCCCGCTTAAAAGGCGGATGCTCTACCACTGAGCTAATGGCCCTTGCTAGAAATCAGAAATCAGATGTCGGACGTCAGATGTGGGCAAGCGTGGCCCAGACTCCGACCTCTGACTTCCGACCTCCAATCTCTAAACTGGCTGGGGCGGCTGGACTCGAACCAACGCATGCGGGAGTCAAAGTCCCGTGCCTTACCGACTTGGCTACGCCCCAACGAAGAATGGTGGAGGGGACTGGATTCGAACCAGTGAAGGCGATGCCAGCAGATTTACAGTCTGCCCCCTTTGGCCAGCTCGGGAACCCCTCCAAAACAATATGGAGCCGGCGATGGGACTCGAACCCGCAACCTACTGATTACAAGTCAGTTGCTCTGCCAATTGAGCTACGCCGGCGCTCTATGAGAAAGGGATCGCAAATGATTCCCTTCCATATCAAATGGTGACCCCAGCGGGATTCGAACCCGCGTCGCCAGCGTGAAAGGCTGGTGTGTTAACCGCTTCACTATGGGGCCATGATGGTCGGGGCGAAGGGATTTGAACCCCCGGCCTCCTGCTCCCAAGGCAGGCGCGCTAGCCAAACTGCGCTACACCCCGATGACGAACATTTAACAGTATACATGATGTCCGTCGACCCGTCAAGAACCGCGAGAACCGTGATGACGGGCTCCAACACGTGGGTTGGGTCTATATTATAGCCGAAGTTCAGACCCTGCCACAATGGAACTTATTAGCACTAAGTCAGGCGGCAAACTACACACGCTGAACATGCTGACATCCGAAGGCAAATGGACGAGACTTGACGCCTCAGGATTGATCTTTGATTGACAGTAGACTGATCAGTGGTCAGAGACTGAACCTGAAGCATAGTTCAACTGGCACCCGTAGGCAGATAACGCAAAGACATTAAGTGGCAACTATCTGTGAGAGAGACACTTGCTGAGGAACCCAGAAATGTCGAATTGTCGTGTCGGAAATTGTCTTGTAATAGTATTCAATTTTCTGCTAATTCAATTGACAGGAAGACCCACAGTTCGCTATAGTTTCTTTGGACAGACTGTTTCCTACATAAAAGTGGAGAATATAGCAAAGGATAATCGATCATCGCGAATGGAGGTCCAGAGAGATGGCGTATCTAGCTCAGCTTCCGGATGTTCTCTACACAGGGCTGACCGACGAGCAGTTGGTGGAGACCGCACAACAGGGTGAGGATGGCGCGGCCGAGTATCTCTTTGCCAAGTATCGTTCAATCATCCTCAGCAAGGCTAAGTCATACTTCATCGCCGGTGCAGACCGCGACGACATCATGCAGGAGGGTTTGATCGGACTCCACAAGGCTATTCGCGACTTCTGCCCAGACAAGGGAGCAAGCTTCCGGCCATTTGCCGAAATGTGCATCACCAGACAGGTGATCACCGCTGTCAAGGCAGCTTCGCGGCAAAAGCACGCGCCACTCAATTACTATCTTTCACTGGATAAGCCGATTTACACCGACGGTACTGATCGACAATTGATAGACATCCTCCCCGATCAGCAGGTGAGTGATCCGGAAGAGGTGTTCCTGGTCAGGGAAGAACTGGACCTCGTTCGCAGTAGCCTGCGTGCCATGCTGAGCGACTTTGAGTACCGCGTGTTTCTGCTCTATCTGAGGGAGCAGTCATATCGCGAGATCGCCTATCTGCTGGAGACGACGCCCAAAGCGGTCGACAACGCCCTCTGCCGAGTGAAGCGGAAGATCGAGGAGAAAATTGGCGTATCTGCTTAATAGTATGAGCCGAGTCGGAGCATAGCTGAACCTCTCTCCATGAACACTATAGGCAAGAAACTCTTGTCGCAGTAAAATGGAAAGGAGAGGTCACTATGCTCTGTCCATACTGTGGTGCTAGGAACGTAACAGGCGTGATGCTCTGTCAGCATTGCGGAGTGACTCTCAAAACACTGGCTGAGCCTCTCAGTCTGCTCGGTTCTACAGTAATCGATGTCGGGCTGCCTGAGGACGGGCGAGAGGAGCGCAAAGAAATATACCGTGAATACCATCGTCATCACCCTGACCCCTACTGAGAGCAAGCGTTTGATCGGTAAGGCTGTTGCCGCCATGCCGGCAGTGCAGCAGGCCTTCCAGAGTGGCCGGCTGATTGTGGCCATGGGCACTACCAATGCTTATGTGCTGGAGGAGCTGACTGGGCAACAAGTGGACAAGGGTACATACGCCGTCGGCGTGGTCACGCAGGGAGTGGCATGCTTGACGGACCCCTCCTCACGACAAACCCCAGCATCCTTCGTGCGTGGGCAGTTGAGTGACCGTCCCTGGCAGCAGGTATTGACTGAGTTCACTGTCGATGATGTCTTTATCAAGGGGGCCAATGCCCTAGACCCTGCTGGCAACGTCGGGATTCTGCTCGGCGGCGAACAGGGCGGAACCATCGGACAAGCGATGGGCAAACTGGCTGCGGTCGGTGCCCGCTTGATCATACCTGTTGGGATGGAAAAGCTGATCCCCGATGTACGCCAAGCAGCGCAGGCGATGGGGCAGGGCAAGATGTCCGGCCAATGGGGCATGCCCTGCGGGTTGTTCGTGGTCAGCACCGGCGAGGTTGTGACCGAAGTTGACGCACTGGAAAGCTTGTTCGCCGTCGGTGCTACTGTGGTCTCGGCCGGCGGTCTTTCTGGCTCTGAGGGAGCAATCACCCTGGCTGTTCGGGGCGAGCGCCAGGACATCGAGGCGGTCAGCCGCTTGGCGACTGAGCTGAAGCGAGAACCTAACTTCACCGTGCGTAAGCGGCAGTGCGCAGAGTGCTCGGACCGTTGCGCCCGCAGCCGTCGCGAGTAATCGTCACCACCTCCGGTTAGGCTAAACCGGAGGTGGTTTTTTGTGCGCAGTTTATGGAATGGAGCGATCAGTTTTGGCCTGGTGAATGTGCCAGTGAAGATGTTTGCCGCCACCGAGGACAAGGACGTGCATTTTCGCACTTTGCACAAAGAGTGTAACACTCCCATTCAGTATCGCAAATTCTGCCCCACTTGTGACAAGGAAGTTACTCCAGACGAGTTGGTCAAGGGGTTTGAGTATGAGAAAGGGCAGTTCGTGATCATCTCAGACGAAGATCTGCAGGCACTTGCCGTCGCCCAGACGCGGGCAATCGAGATTGTCGACTTCGTCAACCTGCCAGAGATAGACCCCATATATTTCTACAAGACTTATTATTTGTCTCCGAGCGAAACCGGCCAAAAGGCCTATTGGCTCTTGCGCCGCTCGATGGAGCAGACCGGCAAGATTGCCATTGCCAAGATGGTGTTGCGCGATAAGCAGCATCTGGCGGCGGTGCGGGTGCTGCCTGACTGTCTCTCCCTCAGTCTGATGTTCTATCCGGACGAGATCAGGAGTACGGTGGAGTTGCAGCCGGAGAAGCCGGTTACCTTGCATGACAATGAACTCAGGATGGCGACGCAGTTGATCGAGTCCCTGACCACGCCCTTCGAGGCGGCCAAGTACACCGATGACTATCGGGCGGAGTTGCTCGCGCTGGTTGAATCGCGTGTGGCCGGGGCTGCAGTGGCCATACCCGACGCTCCCCGGCAGAACAAGGTGGTGGATCTGATGGAGGCTCTGAAAGCGAGCCTGGAGTTGGTGGAGAAGAACAAGCAGGATAAGCAGGCCCGCCCAACCGGGGATAGCTGAGATGACGGACTTTGATCTGACGCCGATGGAGCCAGTTCCCTGGCCTGACCCCTTTGACGAGCCGGGGTGGCTGCATCAGGTGAAGTGGGACGGAGTCCGCATGTTCTGCATTGCGGATCAGGGCGTCAGACTGGTCAATCGCCGGGGTCACCCGCGCACGCTGCAATACCCCGAGGTGGCTGCTGGTCTGATGGATTTGCCGCAAGGAACCGTTCTCGACGGAGAAATCGTCGCCGTTGTCAACGGCAGACCTAGCTTCCACCGCGTCTTGCAACGCGACTTCGCCAGCCAACCGGCAGCGATCAAAGCAAGACAGACCTCGATCCCGGTCAGCTACCTGGTGTTTGATCTGCTCTATTGCCGGGAAAAGGATGTCCGTCAGCTCTCCTTGCTGGAGAGGCAGTCACTGCTGGCTGATCTTTGCCCGGGCCAGCATCCGTTGGTGCATCTGGTCGAGAGCTTCCCATCGGGAAAGACGTTGTTTAGCGCCAGTGTGCAGCAAGGGTTGGAGGGCATCGTTGCCAAGCAGCAGCAAAGCCCCTATCTGCCCGGAAAGCGATCAGCGGCCTGGCGCAAGATCAAGCGTTTCCATGAGGTCTGGTGTGTGGTTGGAGGGTATACGCGCAAGCAGGGCCAGTTGTCGGCCCTGCTGCTTGGCTTACTGACGGACGATCAGGCGTTGGTCTTTGTGGGTGCAGCTGGGAGTGGCTTAAGTGGCGCCGATTGGCAGGCCATCTTGCCCTTCCTGACTGCTGCCGAGGCGGGGGAACCACCCTTCCAGATAGCTCCCGCCTCAAGTGGCAGCAGGGAGGTGCACTGGGTACAACCGAAGTTGGCGGTCAAGGTCAGCTTCATGGAGTGGTCTCCGGCGCTCCGACTGCGTGCTCCGGTAATCGTCGGTTTTCAAGCGGCCGCAACTGTGGACTGCAGTTTTTCAGGACAGGGGGTATAGTCTGTGGGCGTCTTGACGATCGGTAGCCGGGATGTGAAGGTGAGCAACCTGCAGAAGCTGTGGTGGCCGGACGCCGGCATCACCAAGGGAGATGTACTGAACTACTATGTCGCTGTTGCGCCATGGCTGCTGCCCCATCTCAAGGACAGGCCGCTGGTGCTGACCCGCTATCCGGATGGGCCATCCGGGAACTCCTTCTATCAGAAGAACACCCCCGCTCACGCCCCAGACTGGCTGCGCACCTTCCCGCTGCAGTCTGAGAACGGGCGCACCATCAACTACTGCCTGGTTGACGATGTGGCGGCACTGGTCTGGATCGTCAACTCCGGAGGCTTCGAGATCCACCCATTCCTTTCTAGGATCCAGCATTTGGACAACCCTGACTATGTGGTGTTCGACTTGGACCCGATGGAGCGGGGCACATGGGAGCATGTCTGTCAAACGGCGCTGCTCGTCCGCGAGGCGCTATCCCACTGGGAGTTGGTCGGTTTCCCGAAGATTTCGGGCGCCACCGGCCTGCAGGTGTTTGTGCCGATTGCCCCCGTTTACAGCTACGGGGATGTCAGGGACTTTGCCCTGATGCTGTCGCAGGCAGTGCAAGCCGCCCTACCAGACATCACCACCCTGGAACGCAAGATCGCCAAGCGCGACGGAAAGCTCTATCTAGACTATCTGCAGAACGTGCGGGGAAAGACTTTGGCTTCGGTCTATGGCGTGCGCCCACAGCCCGGCGCCACAGTGTCCACGCCGGTCACTTGGGCAGAGGTAGAGCAGATGCAGGTGCGCGCCACAGACTTCACTATCCGCACGGTGCCGGAACGACTACAGCGCTTGGGCGACCTGCATGAACCGGTATTATCAAAACGGCAATCGTTGGATCATGTCCTGGCTAAGGCCTGATCTGCTATCCAGTACCACCTCGTATTGCGTGCGTGCGTATTGCTATCAAGGATGCTGACGCGCAGAGCAGGAAGTCTGGCGGAGCAGGCAGAATAAAGACCAGAAGCAGTAACGCGGTGCTACTAATGAACTGAAGGGTGAACGCAATGAACGCCATTGAATGGACGGGTACCAAGCTTCGCTTGCTGGATCAGACTAAGTTGCCGCATCAGATTGTCTACGTGGATTGTCAGAACCATCATCAGGTAGCTGATGCAATCAGGCGGATGATTGTGCGCGGTGCCCCGGCGATTGGCGCTGCTGCTGCCTATGGCCTGGTCCTAGCTGCGCAGGCAGGTGAGGATTTGGAGGCGGCTGCGGCCGAACTGAAGAGCACGCGTCCGACTGCCGTGAACTTGGAGTGGTCACTCAAGCGGATGCTGGGGGTGGCTCGCGCGTTGCCTGCGGGGCGCGCAGCGCGGCCAATGGCAGAAGAGGCTGGTCGCTTGGCCGCAGAAGATGTTGCAGTGAATAGGGCAATTGGACGATTTGGCGCGGAGTTGGTTCCGGCCAAGGCGCGCATCCTGACCCACTGC
This sequence comes from Bacillota bacterium, assembly GCA_023436245.1. Lineage (GTDB taxonomy): Bacteria > Bacillota > UBA994 > UBA5500 > UBA5500 > JAEZJZ01. The sequence goes on from JAEZJZ010000076.1 coordinate 21,207, forward strand.
AATGCCGGCGCTCTGGCCACCGTTGGCTATGGAACCGCGTTGGGAGTGATTCGGGCAGCAGTGGCAGCCGGCAAGGAGGTGGAGGTCTTTGCCGACGAGACACGCCCCTACTTGCAGGGCAGTCGGCTCACCGCTTTCGAGTTGATGCAGGATGGGATTCCGGTTACCCTGATCACCGACAGCATGGCCGGCTTTCTCATGTCGAAAGGCAAGGTGGATTTGGTTGTGGTTGGCGCGGACCGCGTCACCAGAAACGGAGACGTTGCCAACAAGATCGGCACCTATTCACTGGCCGTGCTGGCCAAGGAGCACGGCGTGCCCTTCTATGTAGCCTGCCCGCTTTCCACGCTGGATCTGAGTCTGGACAGCGGTGAGTCCATTCCAATAGAGGAACGGGCGAGCACAGAAGTGACCAGTGTGGGCAGTGTGCCGCTGGCGCCAGCCGGGGTCAAGGTTTGGAATCCCGCCTTTGACGTTACTCCTCATCGCTTGGTCACTGGGTTGATCACGGAGCGAGGCGTGCTCTTCCCCCCGTTTCAGCCAAATCTGGAGCGACTACTGGATCAACAGGGAGTGATGCTGTTTGCTGGCTCGGAAGCTGAATGGTGACTGGGATGGTTGGGTGGACGAATCGGTGTCAGAGCGGTTCTGGCAACCCGACTTTGCAGAGTCGCCGGATTATTCGCTCGCTGTACCTGGCCACTGGCAGCAGTTGCCGGCTCTGTCTCGACATCAGGGCAGTGTGTTCTACCGCCGCACATTCGATCTGGAGGCTGACTACGAGCGGTTCACCTGGCGCCTGCGATTCCAGGGCGCATTCTACATCACGACCGTTTGGGTGAATGGCAAGCTGGTCGGGCAGCATGAGGGCTATTTTCAGCCGTTTCTGTGGGAAATCGAGACGGGACTCTTGCGTGAGCGGCAGAATGTGATCGCTGTCAGGCTCGACTGTCCCCCCGCGGGTAAGGACTGGCGTGACACAGTTCTCGGTGCCTTCGGGACCTGGGACAGCAAGCCGGAATGGGTGAATCCAGGAGGCATTTGGGGTGACGTACAGCTAATCGGCAGCCATGGCGGCTTTTTTCAGGATCTGTCTACAGAGAGCCGGCTCACTGCCTGGAATGCCGCGCAGATTAAGATCAGCGGGCAGTTGCAGTGGCGTGGGGCTGCGGACGACCTCTCCGCCCAACTGACGGTAGCGCCCCGCAACTTTTCGGGCAAGTCTCTGACGCAACAGTACGATCTGGAGGTGCTGCCCGGCACGAACGAGCTCAGCCTCAAGTTCTCGCTGCCCGACCCAAAGCTCTGGTGGACCTGGGACCTGGGGCAACAGAATCTCTATGACCTGGAGCTCGTGCTCACTGACGCGGAGGGTCGGATAGTCGATCGTTACGGTACCTATCTGGGGTTCCGCACCATCAAGTGGGAGCGCTGGCAACTGACATTAAACGGCAGAAGACTGTTCCTGCGAGGCAGCAACTACACCCCTGCCAGCTTCTATCCAGCATCATTGACAGCCGAGCAACTGCAGCAGGATGCGTCCCTGATGGTCGGGGCAAACCTGAACTTCGTGCGGGTGCATGCGCACGTGGCGCACCCGGAATTCTACCGGGCCTGTGCCGAGCGCGGCATACTCATGTGGCAGGATTTCCCTTTGGACAAGCGATACGATCACCACATCATTGAGACGGCAATTGCGCAGATTCGGCAGATGGTTAGCCTGCTGGCGAAGGAGCCGGCCATCGCCTTCTGGGCCTGCCACAACGAGCCGTACGTCTTGCCCTTGGAAGAGCGCAAACAGGAAGCCACCAGTCGGGTCTGGGGAACCACCGTCCGCAGTTCGCGCCCGAGTTGGAACAAGGACGTACTGGATACCAGGCTGAAGGCAGCGGTGCAGCAAATTGATCCTCATCGACCAGTGTTCCCATATTCAGGAGTGTTTGGGTTTGTGCGAGGAGGATCGGACACCCATCAGTACTTCGGTTGGAACACACCCAACTATCGTACCCTACAGACGCTTGGTCGGTTTTTTCCCCAGACGATGCGTTTGGTTTCCGAATATGGCGCCCAATCGTGGCCCTTGGATGACAGGCTGTTGGAAGAGGCGGCTCAGCTTTCCGCTTGGCCCAACCTTCCCTGGGAGTTGGTCAGACGGCGCTATTTGCTGGACTACAAGCAACTCCATGAACACGTCAACCCGGCGGACTACCCGAGCATCGCGGAGTATGCGCTCGCGACGCAGGTCTATCAAGCGGAACTGCTGCAGTTCTATCACGAGACGCTGCGTCTGCGGCGGTTCCACCCATGTGCAGGCGCGATCATGTTCTCGTTCTCGGATGCCTGGCCGATCGTTTCCTGGTCCATGCTCGACTGGCAGCGCAGGCCAAAGCTTGCCTACTCGGTGACGGCGCGGGCCATGCGCCCAGTCCAGGTAATGGTTGACTGGCCGAAGCGCGAGTATCGGGCTGGTGAGAATTGGAGCAGCCGCATCTACGTGGTCAACGACTTGCATCGGCCAATGCCTGCGATGGGCTTGCACTGGCGCCTGATTTCCCCTGCGGGTGATGTCGTCGCTTCTGAGCGGAGGATTGCCGATGCGGAGCGCGACCAGGTGACAGAGGTCGGCCTCTTGCGGATACGGTTTCCCGAGGACTCGGAAGGGGAGTTTCGCCTGGAGCTGAGTTTGGAGCTGCCGAACAGAGATAGGATAGAAAATTCCTATAGACTCCGGGTAGTGTTCTAGTGCTCGGACAGCCGAGTATAGGCGTCAGGTCTCAGCCGACTGGTTTTGGGTATCTCAGCCATGCACCTTTAGTTTGAGATTTTGCGGCCAAGAGCCGCCAGATAGAAAGGGAGGAAGTAAATTCATGAAGATCAATCGTGAGAAGTTGGTGGCAATCAGTGTTGCCGGTGAAGTCTCCCACCCGCGTTCGGTCTATCCCTATCGACTGACAACTGACGGTCAGGCGCGAGTGCTGCCTGGCACTGGCGGCATCACCTACACCGTCCAGATCGGCGACAGTTGCATGGGCTTAGCTGTCGACCATGTGGAGCCGGGTGTGACCATCAAGCGTGCCGATGCCAATGAAAACGGCGGTCTGAACGTGTTGGCCTGCGTCGGTAACGAGGCAAAGGTGGTCAGCGGGGATGCCAAAGGCGCCACAGGTTATGTTACCGGCAAGCACGGCGGCGCTGAGCATGTCTTGGTGTATTTCCCGGCAGAAGCTTTGGAGAAGATGGCCATTGGCGATAAGATTCAGATCAAAGGCTTTGGCACCGGCCTGCAGATTGTTGACCATGAGGACATTGCGGTGATGAACCTCGACCCTGATCTGCTGGCCAAAATGCATATGGTTGAGGCAGCAGACGGCGTGCTGGAGGTCCCGGTGGCGGTGGAAGTACCTGCGTACTTGATGGGTTCCGGCATTGGCTCCAACACTGCCTACCGCGGTGACTACGACATCATGACAGCCGACCCGAAAGCGTTTGAGCAGTTCAATTTGGGTAAGTTGCGCTTTGGCGACATTGTGGCTTTGCGCGACTGCGATACCACTTTTGGCCGCGGTTATCTGGAGGGTGCCGTCACCATCGGCGTGGTGGTGCATAGCGATTGCGTGATCATGGGTCATGGCCCGGGCGTGACTACCCTGATGACTTGCAAGGCCGGGCAGATTCGGCCAAAGGTGGTCGAGAAGGCCAACATCGCTGATTACCTTGGAGTCAACCGACAGTAGCTTACACGGGCAGGTGGCGCAAGCTGCCTGCCTTTTCTGATTGGGCCGCGTGCCACCTTTTGACGGCTGCTGCGGCAGATAAGTTATGAACCCCGGCAGCATCCTATTACTGCGTAACAAGATCTCGGGGGTGAGCAGTTCGTGGTTACCAGTTGTCGTTGGCGCCAGATGAAGGTGATCACTCCTGATGGTGATGAGAGCAAAGTGATCTACATTTTCAGCCAAGTGGGGCGGCAGCAACTGGAGCAGGCCGGCGAGAGCATGACCACCACTCTGGCCACTAATGCCTCCAGGTTTGAGTTCATCAGCATTGAGGAAACGCTGGCTGCCCAGCGCACGGACGACGCGGACGATGATCTGACCGCGCAATGGCTGCAATGTACAGGTGAAGTTCTGCAGGCAGCCAGTAGTTTGTCTTCTCCTTTCGGGCCAGAAAATCAGCGAGCGGTGACGCCGGTGGCTGTTCCCTTTGCAGTGCACTACTTTGCTAACTGGAACGAGCAGGGAGGACCGGTGATGGCTCTGCCAGTCAGTCTCTTCTCCGGCCAGATTGCGCCAAGGCTGTTGCAGTTCATGCGGCAGTTTCCCCTGGCCACGGAGGGCGGGGCAGTGGTGGTGGAACCAAACCTCTCGCTTTCTGCTGCTTACGCGGTTGCCGCCAGATTTCTGGACGAGGTGCTGCGTAATGATCAGACAGGCAGAACCGGATTGGTCTGGTGTGACTCAGTGACGCAGCAGGAAAGGCATCGTCGGTTCATGCGCTCCGGCGGTAAGTTCGTCAAGTGGGACCATCTGCAGATTGAAGCTGGCGATAGACAGGTGATTGGCCTCCAGCCGATCGAGTACCTCAGCTTAGCCATGATCATGGTCCCATTTCTGATCGTCGCGTTCGTCGAGCCGGTGCAGGACTGCGGCTACGGCGTGCTCGACCCGGTTTTAGGCAACATGCATCTCACCAAAACCCCAATCCTGATATGACAAAGCAGAGCCTGGATTCCAGGCTCTGCTTTCGCGTTAGCTGCTCTTTGGTTGCAGCTTCTTGAAAAGGGCCGTGATCTGATCCATGAACCCGCTTACCGGTTCGCCCCGACCGATACGCGCAGCCAGATCGCGAATGCGCACCACCAAGTCGGGATCAGCTGAAACCCATACCTCTGCCAAGGCGGGCATCTTCTGCTTCACTTCCGTGGAGATGCGCGTCTTGAGCGCGTTTTCCTGCTCACCGCTCAAGCGGTCTCGCAAGTCAATACCGACCATTGCCACGTTACCTAACACGACTGCGTAGCTGCCCTTTACCTGGGGCATGGCGTTGACCTGCTGAATGATCTGGTCAGCTACTGTGGGCTGAACCTGGTTGTTTGGCGTTGCGGGGTTAGGCACACTCGGCGTGTTTGGCGTCGGGCGCCGGTAGACCGCGCAGCCGGTAATGCTGGTCAGCACCAATGTGAAGGCTAAGATTAGAAGCCATTTGTTGCGCAAGCTGTCTTCACCTCCTTCGCAGTTAGTTTTCCCCGGCTGCAGGGCTTTGATGTTGTCAAAGTCTGCTGCAGTCGGCTCCCGGCATGTGCAACTGGCTGGCGTCTTCGGTATAATAGAGGTGCTCGCAATATGGGGGTGAACAGTCTTGCAGAAACAATTGCGCATTTTGCTCACAAATGATGATGGCATTGAAGCGTCTGGCCTGCGTACGCTCGCCGGGGAACTGGGGCGCGATCACATCGTGCTCGTGGCTGCACCTGATCGGGAACGCAGTGCCACCGGCCACGCCATCACCATGCACCAGCCGCTCCGCGCCCGTCCGATGACAGTTCCGGGCGCGACACAGGCCTATGCGGTCAGCGGAACACCAGCTGATTGCGTGAAGCTCGCCGTGGACAGCCTTTATCCCGGCCAATTCGATCTGGTACTCTCCGGCATCAATCGGGGCGCTAATTTGGGCACGGACGTGCTCTACTCCGGCACCGTTTCGGCGGCTCTGGAGGGTGTGATTCTGGGCTTGCCAGCTGTGGCTTTTTCCCTGGCCGAGTTCGCTGATCCCGATTTCTGTTCTTGTGCGCGCATCGCAGCCTGCCTGGTACGCGACATTGGACAGAAGGGCTGGCCGGCGGACACACTGCTGAATGTCAATTTCCCAAACATAGAGAGGCCCAAGGGTCTCAAGGTGACAACGCTTGGCCAGCAACGTTACGTCAATGCGGTCCAGCAGCGCCAGGATCCATGGGGCGGAACCTACTACTGGCTCGCTGGTGAACTCTCCTCCTATGAGAATCTGGAACCAACAGATGTCTGGGCGGTTGAGCATGGCTACGTTTCGTTGACGCCTGTGCATTTTGACCTCACGGACTATCGTCTGCTGAAGACGATAGAAGAGTGGCAACTGGAGTTGCCAGCAGGAGGAGAAGAGCAGTGAGTACAGAGGGCGGTCCTAAGCTGACTCCACCGGAAAAATTGCAGGTGCTGGCCAGCAAGCGTATAGCCCAGCACCCCGAGCTCTACAAGATCGTCGACATGTGTAACCGTACCTTGCGTGACCGCGGTATCATCTTCGGCCTAAGCAAGAACGGCGATGAAATGACGGTCACTATCTACGAAGTCTGAGAGTCAAGGGGACGGACTTCTGACT
>JAEZJZ010000087.1 GCA_023436245.1 Bacillota bacterium
TTTTTTCCCCGCGGTGGCGCGCCGGGCCCCCCCCCCCCCCTCCCCACCCCGCAGCCGCCTGCGGGGTCTACGGCAATGAAAGAGGCGACCTTCTGAACGCTCTCGCATGCTGTGGGGCTACGACCCCAAGGAAATCGGACTCTCTAAACGCTCTCGCATGCTGAGACGCTTCAGTCCCTGCCAAAGCATCACCACATTATACCACAGCGGCCGAGCCGGCCGCGTCAACCAAAGACAAAGGAGTGGTCCTTCGGTATGCGTGTCGTAGTCTATGCACGAGTGAGCACCGAAAAAGCGGAGCAGGAGACTAGCCTGGCCCGCCAAGTAGCGGAGTTGACCGAGTTTGCCCAGCAATCCGGTTGGCAGGTGACAAAGGTAATTGAGGAGCAAGCCAGCGGGTTTGATGACGGTCGGGAGGGGTTTCTGGCTGCCCTAGACTACTTCCGCCGGCGGCGCGCTGATCTGCTGCTCGTTCAGGATGACAGCCGGCTCGGCCGCGGCAACGCGAAACTGGCACTGCTCTACCAGGTACAGAAATACGGCGGTAGAGTCTATGCGCTGGAGGAGCACGGACCATTGGCCCTGTCAGAGCTGGAGCAAATGGTGCTGCAGGTGCTGGGCGTGGTGGAAGAGTATCAGCGGAGACTGGTCAACCGCAAGATCGGGCGAGGAGTGCGCCGGGCCATTACCGAACGCGGTTTTCGCCCTGAGTTGAATCTGAAGAACATGGGGGAAGGTGGCCGCTCGCGCATCGATACCCCTATGTCGGAGATCGTGCGTCTACGCCGCTTGGGCTTGACCTTTCGAGAGATCGCCCTCACCCTGAGGGGAATGGGCTTTGATGTCTCCAAGGCGACGGTCCATCGCAGATACCAGGAGTGGTCAGCCGAACAGGCAGCAGAGACAAACGAAGGGGGCGGACGTTGATGAAGCAGGCCGAGATCATCGCCTGGGCCAAACTGAAGATGCAATCTGCCGCAGAACCGGCTCTGGAAACTGGTTACCGCCTCCATCACGGGCAGCGGGTTGCGCGCCTGGCCTTGGCTTTGGCAGACAAGGAGTCGCTCTTGGTTGACCGAGACCTGCTGTTCATCGGGGCGCTGTTGCACGATGTGGGCAAGTCCGGGGATGTGGGGAAGGGACACGGACCACGCGGCGCTCGTCTGATCGAAGAGGAGATTGCACACTTGTTCACCGCTGAGGAGTTGCGTCGGGTGACTACCATTGTGGCCGGCCACTACTTGCGTCCAAAAAGCAAGTTCCAGCGCAATCAGCCTGATCCCGGTTGGCCAGCAGAGGTGCTGCTGGTGCAGGACGCCGACGCGCTGGACCATTTCGGCGCCAACGGAGTCTGGATCGCGCATCACTGGGCAGCGAAGGAACAGCGAAGCCAGACCGCAACCATAGAAGAACACTTCGGCCCGGGTCGGGAATGGTATGAAGAAGCTCTGCGAGCGATGAATCACCCTGCTGCAGTCGCAGAGCTGAAGCAGCGCATGGCTTTCACTGATGCGTACATGCGCGAGTGGCAGCGGGAAAACTGCGGTGAACTGGTGAGTAGCGATGAAAAGCTTTGATCTACTCGCTCTGTTGGAAGAACTGAAGCGCCCTTTCCAGGACCCTCCCACGTTCCGCCTGATCTGCTACATCGTGGTCACCCTCTATTTGGTGTTCTGCGGAGTAACCTGTTTCCGTGATCTGCCCATGGGTGACTTGAGCGCAGAACTGACTGACCAACTGCGGATTACATATGAAGGCTATACTGTCTACCTGCGCAGAGCCGCACTGCTGATCGGTCTGGCCGCAGGCATCTATGCCTCCACCTTGGCCAGAGCTCGTGGGATACCCTTTGGGTTGGCCATGCTGGCCACCGTTCATTGGAGCAACGCCTTGCTGGTCATGGCGCTGTTGCCGCCGGTGCGTGCCGGCAGCCTAGGCTTCAACTCGGCGCTCTATTATCACTCAGGGGCAGTTCTACCCGCCATCTTGGCCTGGACAGTGCTTGCGGCTTCCGAGTGGCTGGAGCAGCACGGTCTGCTGAAGCATGCCTTCCGCGACGCAGTGCGAAGCACTGCTGAATGAAGCGCAGTTGCGCCCGCATGAAAACGGGCCGCATGCATGCACCCCTGCGAACCGAACACACGTACGCTGGTAGCGGGCGCCATGAGTGGCGCCCGCCATCGTTGCTACCTGATCGAAGCCAGACCGTTAACGATGTCTGAGCACTCTGTGGCCACAGCATCTCCAGCCACTTCGCCCAGAACTGAGATGAAATCGGTGGTGGAGATCTGCCGACCCAACTTCCACAAGGGCACCCAAACCGCGTCCAGCGACTGACCTTGGTCAACCAGCTCCCGGTCGAGCCATGCTCCCACCAGAGCTCCGCCGTGGTAGACCACGGCACTATCTTGGGATGAACCTCCCTTGACCAACTGCTTGGAGGCCCTGACCAGATTGAGTGTGCCGTTGGCCCCGATTCTGTCGATCGCCTGCCGCCGCCTGATCATGTACCGAGCCCAGTCTTCGTCGCTCCAATAGCCTACCTGACGCAACAACTTGCCTGTATAATAGGAAGTGAAGCCCTCATTGATCCAATCAGCGTCTGCAGAGAACTGCAGCGTGCGACCGTTCCACCAATGGAACATTTCATGAGCCAGTGTTTCGGGCTCGGGGCTGCTGATCAGGCTGTTGACGCCAGCCGCGCCACCATGGATCGGCTCCTCTGGAAAAATGCTGACGACGAAACGATCGGCAAAAGTGAACGGGGTGATACCCACGCACGCCTGCGCCTGCTCGAACAAGGCAGGCAGCAACTTCGCAAATGATGCCCGTGCGTCGGGACTGACGTCAGTGTTCTGCGCCAGCATGAACTGACTGTCGCCGATGCTGCTAGTCTGCCGAATGAACTGCCCCACTGGCAGGTAGACATTGCGCAAATCCGCTGTGGGAAACTCGCTGCCGTCCGCCCACGGTAGTACGTGGTCCCATTCAGCCGGCAGTTCTGCCGTCAGTTGTGCTGTGCCGGCGTGGTCACCTGGCAAGTCGCGCCGCTGCAACATTGCTGTCAGATCGGCCAGGGTGTAGGGTGAGTAGAAGGTGACCATGCCCCGCAAGTAGCCAAAGCGTTCGCCTAGGTAGCCACGGGGCGCATCACCCTTGACCCAGGTGGGATTGACGCGGTAACTGACCTCGAGTGGAGCCGAACTCCCGCCGAGCCAGATGCGCAGAAAGTCGCTACTGCCTGGGAACAGGGAATGGTGGGGGAGGGGTGCGCCGTTTCTCGTGACATGCAGGTCACTGATGCGGTTGTCTCCGTCAATCTCGGCATCCCGCAGGAATAAATCAAGGGCAAGACTGCGGCTCGGCAGCCCGTGTGAAAACTCGAGCGCATGGAGGTTAACCACTGGACATGAAGCCACTCCGGGGCAGGGTCCTTTTCCTTTTTCGACGGAAAGGAGACTGGCGCGGTTATGCCAGCGCCAGTCTCCTCAGGATCTCCTTTACCCCCAGGAT
>JAEZJZ010000091.1 GCA_023436245.1 Bacillota bacterium
GGCATAACCGCGCCAGTCTCCTTTCCGTCGAAAAAGGAAAAGGACCCTGCCCCGGAGTGGCTTCATGTCCAGTGGTTAACCTCCATGCGCTCGAGTTTTCACACGGGCTGACGGACCTTTTTGCCACGGTCTCGTCAGCCGAGCAGAGGCACCGTTTCTCGCCGCGCGGCAGCGCCCCAAATCAGTACACGCCTAGGTAGTGGTCGAGCTCCCACTGATGCACCTGAGTGCGGTAGACATCAGTCTCCACGCGCTTGGCCTCCAGGAAATGCTGCAGGATGTGCTCGCCGAGGGCCGCACAGACCACCTCGTCGCGCGCGAGTTCAGCCACCGCGTCCTCCAGGCTGCCGGGCAGGCTGCTGATGCGCAGGCGGCGGCGATCGCGCTCGCTCATCTGATAGATGTTCTGAGCGAGCGGCTTTGGCGGCTCAGTTCGCTGCCGTACGCCATCCAGCCCGGCCGCCAGGGTGACCGCTAAGGCCAGGTAGGGGTTGCAGGCCGGGTCGGGGCTGCGCAGCTCGAGACGCGTGCCCAATCCTCTGCGGGCCGGTATGCGTACCAGGGGACTGCGGTTCCGTTCCGACCAGGCCACGTAGACGGGAGCCTCATAGCCGGGGACGAGGCGCTTGTAGCTGTTGACCAGCGGATTGGTGACGGCAGTGAAGCCGCGGGCGTGGGCGAGGATACCGCCCAAATAGTGCAGACAAAGCTCGCTCAGTTGATACTCGCCTCCGGCGTCGTAGAACGCGTTCTCTTTGCCCGAGAAGAGCGACTGATGGATATGCATGCCTGAGCCGTTGATGCCCATCACCGGCTTGGGCATGAAGGTGGCGTGCAGGCCGTGGCGGCTGGCGATGGTGCGTACCACCGTCTTGAAGGTGACTAAGTTGTCCGCAGTGGTGAGGGCATCGGCGTAGCGAAAGTCGATTTCGTGCTGGGCAGGGGCTGCTTCGTGATGCGATGCCTCCACCTCAAACCCAATCTCCTGCAGGCTGATCACGATCTCCCGGCGAGCATCCTTGCCCTTGTCCAGCGGAGCCAGGTCAAAGTAGCTGCCCTGATCGTGCGTCTTTAAGCTGGGCCGACCATCGCTGTCGCAGTGAAAGAGGAAGAACTCGGCCTCTGGTCCCGCATTCAGCACATAGCCAAGATCTGCCGCTTGGGCCGCCACTCGTTTCAGCGCCTGCCTGGGACAGCCGCTGAAAGGTTCGCCATCCGGCGTGAGAATGTCACAGATCAGTCTGGCGGTATGGCCTCGTCCGCCGTCGCTCCACGGGAGGACCGCAAAGGTGGTCGGGTCGGCCTTGAGCAACATGTCAGACTCCTCGATGCGGACAAAGCCATGCACTGACGACCCGTCGAACATCGTCTCTCCATCTAGCGCCTTCTCCATCTGTTCCACCGGAATGGCCACACTCTTGACCACACCTAAGATGTCCGTGAACTGCAGCAGGACGAAACGCACGTCCTGTTTGGCTGCCAGGTCCAGTACCTGTTGTTTGTCGGCCGGCCTGGCGAAGGTGCCAATCTGATCTTTTCCCATGGTACAAGCTCCTTTCGTCTGCTAACGGTCTGACTTTGACCACAGTCTATGACGCCGGAAATAGTTGTCCGCATCGCTCTCAGTGGTCTGTTGCTGTTGGTGCAGCCAACTCGAGTTGTCGGGAGCGCGGGTCGGCTGCACCGATCTGCCACTGGGAGACAGGCGCAGTTCAGATTTGAGACAGCGCTTGACTGACTCGATGGTGGTGAATCCCTTGGTCATCAGCGACTTGATCACAGTCAGTCGCTCCAAGTCTTCCGGCGAGTACAGCCTGTGTCCACCGGCGCTGCGTTCCGGCCTGAGCAGACCTTGCTGTTCATAGTAGCGCACCTGCCGGCGTGAGAGGCCGGTCAGGTCTTCCACTACTCGCATCGGAAAGAGTCCTTTGCTCGGCCTGCTGTCGTCGCTCGAACTGGCCATCCCTCATTCCTCCCTGCGTCTCAGTTCAGCTGTTACCTCAATAGCTACTGCAGTATATGCTGCCTTCTCCAAGCGCGATAGCGGAGATGTCAGTTTGCTGTCACTATTTGTGACAGCAAACGGCACCAGCAGGGTCTCTGCGGCCGTACCATGCAACAAAACACTGCAGTTCGTCGCTTTGCGGCGGTGTAGATGGGAGGGCAAACAAAATGTGCGGTATCGCTGGTTGGGTGGATTTTGGGCGTGATCTGCGTCAGGAACAGGAGACGTTGGCGAAAATGGGCGAGACGATGCGTCGGCGGGGACCGGACGCTGGCAGCTGTTGGCTGGATCAGCATGTGGCGTTGGTGCATCGGCGCCTGATCGTGGTGGATCCGGCTGGAGGAGCGCAACCGATGGAGCTTTGGCTGGGGGAACGCAGATTTGTGATCGTCTATAACGGAGAGCTCTATAATACCGAGGATGTGCGGCAGGAGTTGCTGGGCAGAGGCCATCGTTTTCGTAGCTACTCTGATACAGAGGTATTGCTCACGGCCTATGTCGAGTGGGGGGAGCAGTGCCTGCACCGTTTGAATGGCATTTTCGCCTTTGCCATCTGGGACGAAAGCAGACAACGACTTTTCATGGCACGGGATCGGCTGGGCGTGAAGCCGCTCTTCTACGCAGAGCAGAAGGGGGGTCTGGTCTTCGGTTCTGAGCTGAAGGCTGTTCTAGCCAATCCGTTGGTGCCGCGTGTCCTGGATGCGACCGGGCTGGCTGAGTTGCTGCTGGTGGGGCCGGCCCGCACCCCTGGGGTGAGCCTGTTTAGGGGAATCAATGACCTGCGTGCGGGGCATTACCTGATCTGGGAGGAAGGCAGCGGGGCGAAGGTGCAGCGCTATTGGCAACTGAACAGCCAGCCGCACCAGGACGATCTGCCGACGACGATCGAACGAGTCAGCTATCTGGTGGAGGATGCGGTGCGCAGACAGCTTGTCTCGGACGCGCCGGTGGCCACCTTCCTCTCGGGGGGGCTAGATTCCAGCGCCATCACCGCGATCGCATCCCGAGTCTTTCAGTCAGAGGGTCGCGGTGCCCTGCACACCTATTCGGTCGATTATAGAGGTAACGAGACCGATTTCCGGGCGAACGACTATCTACCTGATGCGGATGCGCCCTGGGTGCAGGTCATGTCTCAGGCAATGGGCACCGTGCATCATCGGGTGGAGATCGACACGCCCGACCTGGTGCCGGCTTTGCTGGACTCGATGCGTGCCAACGACTACCCGGGCATGACGGACATTGACTCGTCCCTGCTCCTTTTCTGCCGGCAGATCAAGCCACAGCACACGGTGGCGCTCTCAGGCGAAGCTGCGGACGAAGTCTTCGGCGGCTATCCTTGGTTCAGGCGCGATGACGCACTGCAGGCTGGGACTTTCCCCTGGGCGCTGCGGAATGCGGAGCGCGAGCGGATTCTTTCCCCCGAGTTGCTCAGTTCCCTTCACCCGCAGGAGTACGTGCGAGCTCGTTACCGCGAGGCGCTGAACGAAGTGCCGCTCCTGCCTGGCGAGGGCGCCCAGGAAGCGCGGATGCGGGAGCTGTTCTACCTGAACATCACGCGCTTCATGCCCACCTTGCTCGACCGCAAGGATAGGATGAGCATGGCGGCAGGGCTCGAGGTGCGTGTGCCGTTTACCGACCATCGCTTGGTGGAGTACGTCTGGAACATCCCCTGGGCGATGAAGTACGTGGACCAGAGAGAAAAGGGCATCCTGCGTCGCGCGTTGCGTGGCCGACTGCCGGATGAGGTGCTCCTGCGTCGCAAGAGCCCCTATCCGAAGACCCACAATCCGATCTACCTGCAGACGACCAAGCGCTGGCTGCTGGATGTGTTGGCGGATCCCAGTTCACCCCTCTTGCAGCTCATTGATGTGCCCACTGTTTGGCAAATTGCGGAGCAGGACGGCCGCAACTTCGGACCCACTTGGTTCGGCCAGTTGATGGGCGGCCCCCAACTCTTCGCGTATCTGGCCCTGATTGACGCATGGCTGCGCGAGTATCGGATCAGCATTTCGCTTTGATCGCCGGAGTCCGAGCAGCGTGCTGTCGGCCTTTTACGGACGTGAAGCAAAAAGGTCCGTCCGACAGTCCCTAGTGCTTCAGTCCCCAGTGTTTCAGCGGGCGCCATGCATGGCGCCCCTACGACAATGCATGTATGCCCTGGTCACTCGTAGAGGTCGCATGCATGCGACCCGCGCAGGCGCTACGATGTAACCCATGACAGCATTTGCGCATCCAAACGTAAGAGAGACGACGGCCGTCGTCTCTCTTACGCTCTTCAAGGGTGCTATTGCGACAGCCCTCTCTTGCCTATTAGGCCAGCCCCTCGGGTCTGGCCGGACAGGTGAAGGGGTGCTTGTAGTGACCGCAGCGCGGGCAGCCGCGGCAGAGTGAGATTTGCTCTGCCTCTGCCTGCAGGGCCTTCTTAGCCCAGAGAGGGTCGGCCAGCATGGCCCGTCCGACAGCGATCAGGTCGGCCACGTCCTCGGCCAGTGCTCGTTCAGCCTGCTCAGGGTGCTTGATGCCGTTGACGCCGATCACCGGCACGTCGACTACCTGTTTGACGGCGCCGGCCAGTTGCATGATCGGTGACCATTGGCTGTTGGCGTCGATGGCGGCAGGGGCGCCGCCCACGCCACTTGAGATGTTCAACAGTTCCATCCCGGCATCAACCAGCCAGCGGGCAACCTGTTGGCCTTCCGCGATGGTCAGGCCATCGGCGATTCCGTCAGCCACGCCGAGACGCATGTAGACCAGGCACTGGTCTCCAACCGCTTCCTGTACGGCTCTAAACAACTCCAGGGCGAAGCGAGCCCGGTTGGCCAGTGAGCCGCCATACTCATCTTCGCGCCGGTTCAGCGCCGGGCAGAGGAACTGGCTGACCAGGTAGCCGTGCGCGCCATGCAGTTCGATGGCATCGAAGCCAGCCTGCACTACTCGTTTGGCGGCCGCCACGAAGTCTGCGATGATCCGCTTGATCTCTACCTGTGTCAACTCTTGCGGCAGGTCCTTGCCGCGAGTGACGGCGGATGGCGCCCAGAGCGGGAGGCCAAAGGTGTTCTGCAGGTTGGTGCTGCCGCCGGCGTGATGGAGCTGGATGGCCGCCACTGCTCCCGTGGCATGAATGACAGCGGCCAGTTTGGTCAGGCCAGCCAGGTGGCCGTCGTCGAATGCTCCGATCTGGCGCTGTGAGAGCCGCCCCTCCGGCGAAACGGCGGTGGCCTCCACCACGACCAGACCGACATCCTGGAAGGTGGCGTAATGCCTCAGGTTGTACTCGCTGACGATGCCATCCTCTCCCGCCGCCCAGGCGACGAGCGGCGGCAAGACAATGCGGTTTCGCAGTTGCAGTCTGCCGACTGCTATGGGCTTGGATAGTAACATGCCATGCACCTCACTTATTTCGTCTACCGCATATTCTAACAGATGCTGCTCCCCAGCAGAAGCGAGAAAAGGCGCTGACTGCGATCTGAGCAGGAAAGCCGGCTAGTTCCGCGGAATAGGGGAATCAAGAAGGCTTGATGCGAAAGGGGGAGCGCAATTGCTCTGTGATTATCATGTGCATTTGGAGCGCGGTCCGTACACGCTCGACTGGCTGCAGCAGTTTCTGCAGCGGGCGAAGCAGGTAGGGGTGGCGGAGCTCGGGATCGTGGAACATCTTTACCGCTTCCGGGAAGCTCGGCATCTCTTCCATAACGATTGGGTGGATGAACGACAGACTGAGTCGCTCAAGGACTACCTGAATCTGCTGGCTGCCGCCAAGAAGAAGCGTTGGCCGGTGCGAGTAGGGCTGGAGGTCGACTACATTCCTGGAAAGGAGGCAGATCTCAAGGCCTTCCTCAAGGGGTTGCCGCTCGACTTCGTGATCGGTTCTGTGCACTGGTTGGGGGACTGGGGGTTTGACACGGATCTGGCCACCTGGGAGGGGCGGGATGTGTTGGCTGCCTATGAGCAGTATTACGCAACGCTGATTCAGGCCGCACAGAGCGGCATCTTCGACATCATCGGGCATCCTGGGAACATCGGTTACTTCGGCCACCGTCCGGAACTGCTGGAGATGGATCGCCTGGAGGATGAGTTCGTGGGCAGCCTGAGAAACCAGAGTCGCACCGTGGTGGAGATCAACACCGGCGGCTTGCTCCGGCCGGCACATGCCATCTGGCCACGGTCTTCCGTGTTGCGCAAGCTGCGCCAGGCACAGCTGGACATCGTGCTCGGGTCTGACGCACACCGACCGGAGGATGTGGGCCATGGCATGACTGAGATGGTGCAGTTGCTCAAGCAGATGTCTTTCATCTGCACTACTCGCTTCCAGAACCGTAAGCCGTCCTTCCCGGCACTCTAGTCAGACGTCAGTCACTTCGTCCGAGACCACTGAAGAACCCCAGAAAATGTGAAGAATCTCACCTGCCCCGAAGCACGGCCTTTTATAGGATCCTCCGCTACGCTTAGGATGACAGAGGAAGACTTTTTGGCAGTCTCACTTCGTCCGTACCTCTGCATAGACTGAAGCGAAGGGCATGTTTGCCTCGGGGAGGGGGAACAGGCCGGTGAGAGACAACGAGTTTCGCACCGTGCGCGGCTATGAGTTGATCAAACAGCAGAACAGCAGCAACGGCCTCACGCCCAGCATGGAGGACTATCTGGAGATGATCTATCGCCTTTCCCTGCTGGACGGCTATGTGCGCGTGAACACCCTGGCCGAGATGCTGCACGTGCAATCACCGTCAGTGACGCGCACGGTGCAGAAGCTGGCCGAACTGGAACAGGTGAAATATCACCGTTACGGCATCATTCAGCTCACGGAACGGGGGGAGGAGCTAGGGCACTACCTGCTCAGACGGCACGAGACAGTCTCCCTCTTCCTGCAGAACATCGGCGCTGGCGCCAGTCAGTTTGTGGACACCGAACTGATCGAGCACCATCTCAGCCGGAGGACAGTCGGGCAACTGGAGAAACTGAATGACTGGTTTCGGCAGCCGGGGGTACGCGAGCGATTCCAACAGTTTGCGGGTGACTTGGACGAGGGGGCGTGCGCCGATCAGGAGCCAAAACAGGAACGTTAACAGGGGAGCCGCGAGGCTCCCCTGTTTGCCATGTGCTTTGGTTGCCGCGCAGGTTCTAGTTGGCCGGCACCTTGGCGCTCCATTTGCCGCAGCGATCTCCCCACATGGCCACCACTTGGCCCGCCTGCTCCACCTTGATCACCTCGCAGTGATTGGAGCAGTCGGTGCATTCGAAACTGGTGGGGGAGAAGTCTAGCTGAGTGACGCCAAAGCCGCGGAACTTGCTGTCGCGAGGGTGAGCCGTCAGTTCTTCGCGCGCCAATAGCGCCGCCCCAATCGCTCCCATTACGCCGAAGTGTTCGGGAACGATCACCCGGCTGCCGATTTCTCGCTCAAAGGCAACTCGGATGCCCACGTTGGCCGCAACTCCTCCCTGGAAGACGAACGGCGGGCGCAGGTCCTTGCCGCGACCAAGGTTGTTCATGTAGTTTCGCACCAGGGCTTCACAGAGGCCCCGGATGATCTCAGCCTTGGAGAAACCGAATTGCTGCTTAGCGATCATGTCGGACTCGGCGAATACGGTGCAGCGACCAGCGATGCGCACCTGGCGCTCCGCCTGCAGCGCATACTGCCCAAATTCCTGAATCGGAATGCGCAGCCGCTCCGCCTGATGATCGAGGAAGGAACCGGTTCCGGCCGCACAAACCGTGTTCATGGCGAAGTCCACCACGATGCCGTCTTGAATCACGATGATCTTGGAATCCTGCCCGCCGATCTCGAAGATGGTGCGCACATCGGGATAGTGGTGCACCGTCGCAGCGGCGTGAGCCGTGATCTCGTTCTTGATCACGTCTGCCCCCACCATCACGCCCACCAATTGTCTGCCGCTGCCGGTGGTGCCGACGCCAGCAATCTGGAACTCATCTCCGAGAGATTGCTGCATCTGACCTAGTCCAGCCCGCACCGATTCCAGGGGTTGGCCATTAGTCCGGATGTAGAGTTGTTCGAGCACATCCCCGCTGGCATCCAGCGCCACCAGGTTGGTACTGACGGAACCGACGTCGATGCCCAGGTAGATTCTCCTCATGATGCAGCCTCCCTCTCCGGTTTCGGTTGTTGATGCTGACGTTTGCTGCGCAGCAGATCGATGAATGCCTCAATGCGCGTGAGCGTGTTGGCCAGACCCGTCTGCTCGTCGATGGACAGGCTGAGGATTGGCATGTCCAGTGATTGACTGAGGTGGGGGATGATGCTCTGGGTGACCAACTCCGGCAGGCAGGCAAAGGGCATCAGGTGGATCACGCCATCGAACCCCCGCTCATGGTAGTCGACGATGTGGCCAACCGTCTGCTTGGCGTGACCGCCGATCACCAGCGGCAGATAGGGTTCACCCTTCTTCAGGATTGCAGCCTCATGGGTGCGCTCCTTTAGCCAGCCGGGGAAGAAGTTGAACTCAACCCATTCGGACAGATACTGCGAGCGCTCCGCCTCGACGCCGAACTTGCCCAACATTTCCTCCAGTTCGAAGTTGATTGACGATTCCATCACCACATAGATTTCACCGACGATGCCGATGCGCAGGGCAGGTTGGTTACTCTCAGAGGTCTGCACCAGTTCCAGCAGACGGGCGCTTTCCCTCGCCGCCTGGCGCAGGCTCGGTCGGTCATGCACCTGGTCAAACAGCGCCTGAATTCTGGTCCAAGCGTGGGAGGCGCAGCCCGGGATGGCCTCGTGCGCCCGCAGGCAGGTCATGCGTCGCTCCAGGCGATCCAGTTCATGCACCATGCCATAGACCAGCTTGAGGGCCCGATAGACCTGCAACCACGAGCAGTCGCCCTTCAAGAGACGAACGTTGTGCAAGAACTTGCGCCAGCCCCTACCGGGCGCATCGAAGACGATCATCCGCACCTGATGACCGAGGTTTTCCAGGATGCGTCGGTGTACCTCGGCGTAGAAGCCAGCTCGGCAAGGCCCGTGACCGCCGGAGGTGACGATTGTGTCGGCCCCCAGAGCAACCGCCTCCAGGTAACTGCCCATGATCGCCTTGAAAGGAAAGCAGGCGAATTCCGGACTATGCTTCACGCCCAGGTCAATTGTCTGCTTGGTGGGCCGGGGCGGCGTGATCGCCTCGTGACCGAGCAACTCCACCAGCTTCTTGTAGATGACGGTAGTTCCCATATAGGGAAAAGTGACTTTCATGTTCACACCTGCTTCCAAAGATCAGTCCTGGGAGGTAGCATGTTCGGGACTTGTCCGCCGCTTCTTCATGCGCAGCATGTCCACGAAGGCCTCCAGCCTGGTCAGGAGGTGGCTTTCGCCGGTATGCTCATCGATGCGCAGGGTCATGAATGGTTTGCTGAAACTCTCGCTCTCCAGTTCCAACACCTTGCCCAGCATAGAGTCAGGTCCGCAGCCGAAGGCGGTCAGGTGGATCAGACCGTCGACCGAGCGGTCATGGTAGAAGGCATATCCGGCTCCCAGCAGCTTGTCGCTGAAGGTCCAGAACATGCTCTTGTCCAGATGCCGCAGGTGGCGCTTAATCGTCTCGTCAGTCAGCATCTCGAAGGTGCTGACCCGCACGCCTAAGGCGCGCAGCTTGCTGACCAGTTCCATGCTTAGCCAGTCGTCATACAGATTGTAGACGTAGCCGATCAGTCCAAGGTGAATGTCTGTTTTGCCGTCTGCATGCGGGCTGGGGACGGTGCCAGACAAGGCAGCTTCTGCCGCCGTCGCTGCGTCCAGCCCGGCTAGGCAGTGGGCGCGGAAACGCCGCCAAGTCTCGCCAGCCTTCCGCACAGCCCTCCTCACTTCCGATTCGCTTTGGCCCAGTTGCTGGCCCACTGGGTAATAGAGTTCCGGCCGCGCGATGTCCTCATCGGGGGCCGAGATGTCGCAGGTGAGCAGCTTGTCCGTCGCGCCGGGGATGGAAAACCGCGCTATCTCCGGCAAACCCATGAACTTCGGACAGAAAAACTGCCCGGGCTGGATGGAGACCATGCGCGGCAGGAAGACGTAATCGACATCACTTGACAGCAACTGCTGCAGATGTCCGTTCATGATCTTGATGGGCACGCAAATCTCGGGAACGGAGACACGCACGCCGGCGTTGATGATCTGTTGATTGGTGGGCGGCGAGATGACCACCTGATGGCCAAGCGCAATGAACAGCTCCTGCCAAAACGGGCGGTAGTAGTGAAAGAGTAGGGCTCGGGGCAGACCAATGCGCATGCACAGGATCCTCCTTGTTGTGGACAATAAACCAAATCTCATCGTACCCCAGTTGATGCGGCTTTCAAAGTCGATAGGATGAACAACAACCCTCTGCTATAGCCTAAACTGCAAGTGAAGGATGAACACGGCTTTGTTGCTTAGGCTAGATGCTCGCCGCGCCCTCCTACGCAGTCTTG
Organism: Bacillota bacterium; assembly: GCA_023436245.1. GTDB lineage: Bacteria > Bacillota > UBA994 > UBA5500 > UBA5500 > JAEZJZ01. Next base: position 10,416 of record JAEZJZ010000091.1, read on the forward strand.
CACTGCCAAGCGAAAGAGCAACCATAAGACTAACGCCATGGCAGGCAGAAAAGTCTGATTGTGCTACAATAGGGGCAGAATCAAATGTTGGGTAAGGGGGTAGGAATATCATGAAGTACGATTTCGACCAATTGATCGATCGGCGTGGTACGCACAGCTCCAAACATGAGAACAATCTGGCCATGTTCGGCACCGATGATGTGCTGGACATGTGGGTGGCCGACATGGACCTCCCCAGTCCGGAGCCGGTGGTCAAGGCGCTGCAGGAACGAGCGGCGCACCCGGTCTATGGCTACACCTTTCCGCCGAGTTCTCTCTACGACGTGATTGTGCAGCGGATGGAGCGACTCTACGGTTGGAAGATCAAGCGGGAGTGGATAGTCTTCAGCGCCGGCGTGGTTAACGGGCTCTACTCCTGCGTGCAGGCTGTTACCCATCCGGGTGACGAGGTGATCGTCCAGCCTCCGGTCTACTATCCCTTCTATAGCGCGGTGAAGCATAACGGCTGCCAAATCGTGCACAACCCGCTCAAGCTGGAAAATGGTCGCTACACGATGGATTTCGAAGGGCTGGAGCGGCTTTTCGCCGGACAGGTCAGCTTCCCGGTACGCGCACCCCGTATCAAGGCCCTCATCCTCTGCAGTCCACACAACCCGGTCGGGCGCGCTTGGACCGCGGAAGAGTTAGCCAAGCTGGCGGAGATCTGCCTGAAGCACAATTGCCTGATCATCTCTGATGAGATTCACTGCGATCTGCTCACTGCTGGGGTGCAGCATGTCGCCACCTCCAGCCTGTCCGAGCAGATTGAGCAGCAGACGATCACGCTCATGTCCGGCAGTAAAACCTATAACATCGCTGGCCTGGCCACTTCGTTCCTGATCATTCCGAATGCCGACATCCGCCGTCGTTTCGTTGAGTTGCGGGCAGGCCGCAACTCCGGCAATATCTTCGGTCTCTTGGCCACTGAGGTCGCCTTGCGAGATGACGACGACTACCTCGCTCAGCTGAACGCCTATCTCGATCAGAACCGTCAGTTCTTCTATCAGTACATCCGCACCAACATTCCCAAACTGGACGTGGTTGAGGCCGAGGGCACCTACCTGGCCTGGGTGGACATGCGCAAGCTGGGCATGGAACCGCTGGAGTTGCAGAGCTTCATGCGGCAGAAGGCTCGCCTCGCCTTGGACGACGGCTACGCCTTCGGCCCGGGGGGAGAAGGCTTCCAACGCTTTAATCTGGCCTGTCCTCGTAGTGTGGTGGAGGAGGCGCTGCGGCGGCTCGAGTGCGCAGTCAATTCCCTCTAGTGAATACGCGACTGGCCCCGGGTTGTTCCCGGGGCCAGTTTTGCACGCTTGGGGGGGGCTATCTGCGGATGGGGCCTGACTGTTACCAGCCGATCGCCAGCGCGCGACCGTTACTCCAGCCCGTCAGCGGTGATCGCTGTTTGGGTGGGACAAGAGAAGTCCAGGCCGGGCACCGGGAAGCGGGCACGGCCGCCTTGCAACACCCGCCAGACGTCCTCCACCACAATTTGGCAGACGGCCGTCTGCGCCTCGACCGTCCATCCGGCCAAGTGCGGGGTGAGAATGACGTTGTCCAGGTTGGCAAAGGGGTCCGGTTGAGTTGGAGGCTCCTTGCTCCGCACATCCAGCGCAGCCCCGGCTAGCCTTCCCGTGAGCAGCGCCTGATGCAGTGCGTTTTCGTCCAACACTTCTCCGCGGGCGGTGTTGATCAGGAATGCATGTTGTCTTAACAGGGCCAGCTCTCTCGCGCCAATCATCCCTCTGGTGGCGGGAGTGAGGGGCACGTTCAGTGAGATGAAGTCGGATGAGCGCAGCAGTTCCTCCAGGGTCGCTTTCGAAAAGCCGTGAGTTGGACCGATGGTATTGACCAGTACCCGGCAGCCTATTGCGGTCGCGAGCTCGGCCAGCCGTCTGCCCACCGCCCCCAAGCCGACAATGCCGACCGTCTTACCGGAAAGCTCCCGTCCGGAGAACTGTTGCCGTACCCAGGCGCCGTTACGGGTGGAACGGTCGGCCGCCAGCAACTGCCTAGACTGAGTCAGCATGAAGGTCAAGCAGAGCTCTGCCACGGCGTTGGCGTTTGCTCCTGGGGCGTAAACGGTGGTGACTGCCTGCGCAGCCAAGGCAGGGCAATCCAGGTTGTCCACCCCGGCACCCAGCCGGCCGACCACCCGGAGTCGCGATGCTTGCCGCAACAGCTGTCCGCTGACCCGGGTACGATTGCGCACGATCCAGCCGACGGCGTAGGGAAGCCAGGCCGCGATTTGCTCCGGGTTCTCGGCCAGCTCCGGGGCATAATGGCAGATAGTCCGCTCCTGCAACCAACTAACGGCAGCCGCTTCCATATGTTCAGTGATCAGAATCGTAGGCACTCTACCTCCTCCCTGTGGCCTACAGCCACTTTCCTCCAGCATACGCGGGACGCTTTCGGGAGGTGCCACCTCGCTGCTGTGCTCGGGAGGGGCGAAAGAACGGAAGACAGGTCGTGGTGGTGGCAGGCCGTTTGCGGGATGGCGCTTTTCTTGCTGCCAGGACCCAAACTGTGATAATTTATTGGCAAGGTTGCTTTTTGTCAGGGAGGAATGGACTTGGCTAACGTATTTGAGACACTGCAGGAACGTGGATTCATCCAACAGTTGACGCATGAAGAACCGCTGATTGAGCTCCTGGAACGGGAACAGGTCACCGTCTATGTTGGTTACGACCCGACTGCCGATAGCCTGCACGTCGGGCATATGGTCACGATCATGGCTTTGGCCCACATGCAGCGGCACGGGCATCGGCCGATCGCCGTCGCCGGTGGAGGCACCGCCCTGATCGGCGATCCCAGCGGCAAGACTGAGATGCGGCAGATGCTCACTCTGGAACAGATTGAGCAAAATCTGCTAGGGATCAAGGCCCAGTTGGGTCGCTTCCTCGACTTTGAGAGTGGCCAGGCCCTGGTGGTCAACAACGCCGACTGGATCACTCAGTTGAACTATGTGGAGTTCCTGCGGGAGATCGGCGTGCATTTTTCGGTCAACCGCATGCTCACGGCCGAATGCTTCAAGTCGCGGATGGAGAAGGGGCTATCTTTTATTGAGTTCAACTACATGCTGCTGCAGGCATACGATTTTCTCACCCTCAACCGGCAGTATGGTTGCCGGCTGCAGATGGGTGGAGATGATCAGTGGTCAAATATCCTGGCCGGGGCAGACCTGATCCGGCGGCTGGAGCGACAGGAGGCCTACGGGTTGACCATTCCGCTGATCACCACCGCCAGCGGCAAGAAAATGGGCAAGACCGAGTCAGGCTCTGTCTGGCTGGATGCCAACCGCACCTCTCCCTATGACTTCTATCAGTATTGGCGGAACGTGGATGACGCTGACGTGCAGCGATTCCTGGCCCTGTTCACCTTCCTGTCGATGGAGGAAGTGCGTCGTCTAGGCAGTTTGCCTGGTTCCGAGATTAACGAGGCGAAGCGGGTGTTGGCTTTTGAGGTGACCAAGACAGTGCATGGTGAGAGCGAGGCCCGGCAGGCGGAGTCAGCCGCCCAGGCGTTGTTCAGCGGCGGTGGTGCCAGCGAGGGCGCTCCTTCAACGGACATCTCTCGTCAGGAGCTGACTGCCGGTGTGAACATAGTGGACCTCCTAATCAGCACCGGGCTATTTGCGTCCAAGAGTGACGCCAGGCGCAATGTGCAGCAGGGCGGAGTCTATTTGAACGGCGAGCGGGTGGAGGACGCCAACTTAATCGTCACCGTCGATCACCTGCAGGCTGGCCAACTGGAACTGCGCAAAGGCAAGAAGAGCTACCACCTGGTGCGGGTGATTTGACTTGTCCGGGAGCGGGAGAGTGAATGGACGCGCCTGGCTGATCGCACTGCTCTGCAATCTGGCTGTTGCCGGACTGACGCGGGCTGCTTTTCTGCGTGAGCAAGCGTATGCCGGACGTTATCTGCTGGCAATTGCGATTGCCATGTTTTGCTTCATGCTTTCTGCCGTGGTGTTGGCCGTGTGGCAGGAACGGGCCGGCCTGGCTGGAACCTTCGTGTTACTGACAGCTGCCCTCTCGGCTCTGCTGTTCTACCGACAGGAGTTGGCCACGCAGTTGCCATTGGCTGAGCTGATTATCGGTGTAGTAACTTTTGTTTCCTGGTTCCTGGCCATGCTGGGTTGCCAGTTGCGTAGGCGCCTGCGGGCCATGGATTGAGACACGTTGGAGGAGGCGAGTGACAAAGTGGATCTGAAACAACCGGTGCGGGTGAGGATGGCCCCCAGCCCTACGGGGGATGCGCATGTGGGCCATGCCCGTACTACTCTTTACAACTATTTGATCGCCAAGCAGAACTGCGGTACCTTCATTCTGCGCATCGATGACACCGACACTAAGCGCAATACGCTGGAGTCCGAGGAAGGCGTGCAGCGGGGGTTACGTTGGCTGGGCCTGGATTGGGATGAGGGGCCGGACAAAGGCGGTCCACATACCCCGTACCGGCAGAGCGAGCGGCTGGACATCTATCATCGTTACATGCAGCAACTGCTCGATTCCGGAAACGCATATGAGTGTTACTGCACCTCTGAGGAGTTGGAGGCGCAGCGCCAGGCGCAGCAAGCGGCCAAGCAGGACATCAAGTACAGCGGCAAGTGCCGTCACTTGAGCGTCGAAGAGAAAGTCCGTCTGCGGGCAGAGGGCCGTAAGCCAACCATTCGGCTGATCGCCCCAGATCAGAAAGTTGGTTTCCACGACCTGGTGAGGGGTTGGATTGAGGCGGACGGGGCGCTAATGGGCGATCCGATCATCGTCAAGTCGAACGGCATTCCCGTTTACAACTTTGCCACGGTGGTCGACGACCATCTGATGGAGATCAGTGTCGTCACCCGGGCGGCAGAGCACATCGCCAACACCTTCCCGCAGATCTTCATCTATCAGGCGCTTGGCTGGGATCTGCCGCAGTTTGCCCACTTCAGCGTGATGCTGAATGAGGACCACAGCAAGATGAGCAAGCGCAAGGGCGCCACTTTCATCGGTCAGTATGCGGAGATGGGCTATCTGCCGGAGGCGATGCTCAACTTCTTGGCCTTCCTGGGCTGGAGCCCCGGAGTGGAGGGTGACGACGAGATCATGAGCATGGATGACCTGTTGCAGCGCTTCAGCATCGATCGCTGCACCGTCTCCAATGCTGTCTTCGACATCAAGAAACTGGATTGGATCAATGCCAAGTGGGTGCGCCGCCTGGAGGCAAGGGACCTGGCTGAGCGGTTGCTACCCTTCCTGCAGAAGGCAGGCTTCGTTGGCGAGCAAGTGGATATGGATTATCTGGTCAGACTGATGCCGCTGGTCCAGGAACGCCTGCCCAGGCTCGACGCCATCGTCAACTTCCCTTACTTCTTCCAGGAGCCGCTAGTGCCAGTGGAGGAAATCCGCAAGACGCTGAAAGGCAAGGATGGGGTAGCGGGATTGACTGCCGTGGCGGAGGCGCTGACGCCGCTGGACTGGGTGGAGGCTAATCTCGAGCAGACAACGCACCAGGTGCAGGAGCAACTGGGCTGGAGCACCAAGGAGCTGTTCATGACCGTGCGGCTGGCTCTGTCCGGCGGAAAGGTATCCCCGCCGCTCTTCTCCAGCATGGAAGTGCTGGGCCGCGAGCGCACGCTGGGGCGTCTGCAGCGGGCGATGCACGCGCTGGCAGAGTAGGCTAGAACACAAAGTGGGGCAGGAGGACGAATCGTCCCCCTGCCCCGTTTTGTGGTATCATGTCTGTATTTTCAGACTATTAAACTGCAACCAAACAAGCTTCTGTTGAAACTAGCAAAATTACGTAGTATATTACTTATGGGACATGGTGGTAGAAGAAAGGGGAGGTATTCTTTGAAGAAACTACTGGTGTTGGCCCTAGCTTTGGCGATGGTGTTGCCGGTTCTGACCGCGTGCACACCCAAAGCTGCGGATCCGGAGACCTATGAGCTGGCTCTGGTTACCGACATTGGGACCATCGACGACAAGTCTTTTAACCAGGGCGCCTGGGAAGGCTTGAAGGCCTACGCAGAGGCGAACAAGATCACCTACAAGTACTATCAACCCGCTGAGAAGACCACAGCCGCCTACATCGATACCATTAACTTGGCAGTAGAGGGTGGCGCTAAGTTGGTCGTCTGCCCCGGCTACCTGTTTGAGCCGGCAGTGTTCCAGTCTCAGGATGATCATCCAGACATCAAGTTCATCCTCCTGGATGGTTCCCCCAACAATGGTGACTATGACAACCTTGTCGCCAAGCTCAACGATAACGTCTACTCTGTGTTCTACGCCGAAGAACAGGCTGGTTTCTTGGCAGGTTATGCAGCTGTCAAGGATGGATTCACTAAGCTTGGCTTCATGGGCGGCATGGCCGTTCCGGCCGTCGTCCGTTTTGGTTACGGTTTCGTGCAGGGCGCTGAGTATGCCGCTAAGGAAATGGGTATCAGCTCAGTAGCCGTCAAGTATCACTACACCGGCGGCTTTGATGCCACCCCTGAGGCTCAGGCGCTTGCCGCTTCTTGGTACAACGAAGGCACCGAGGTCATCTTCGGTTGCGGCGGTGCGGTCGGCAACTCGGTCATGGCCGCTGCTGAAGCAGCCGGCAAGAAAGTGATCGGCGTTGACGTTGATCAATCCGCCGAATCCGAGACGGTGATTACCTCCTCCATGAAGCAGTTGGCCAACTCCGTGGAACAGGGAATCACTGCCTACTATGACGGCACTTTCCCTGGTGGTCAGAGTGTCAGCCTGGATGCTGCCGTGGACGGCGTCGGTCTCCCGATGGAGAACTCTCGCTTCACCACGTTCTCTCAGGCCGACTATGACGCCATCTACGCCAAGTTGGTGGACGGCAGCGTCAAGCCGCTGAAGGACACTGACGTAGAAGCCGCCAACAAGCTGCCGCTACAGGCAGTGAAGGTCACATTGGTTAAGTAGTTCTGTTCGGTCGTTTACAGGCAGTCTCACAGTTTTTGGCTGTGAGACTGCCTTTTCATTGCTTAGGGATTTGCATTCATGCTATCATCAAAATAGTGCCCTGGTTATCCAGTCATGGTTGTCAGGAGGGGTCCCATGGACTTTGTAATAGAAATGCTGGGCATCACCAAGCGATTCCCAGGTATTATCGCTAACGATCAGGTCAGGCTGCAGGTGAAGAAGGGCGAAATCCATGCGTTGCTGGGTGAGAACGGCGCTGGCAAGTCGACGCTGATGAACGTGCTGTTTGGGCTTTATCAGCCAGAAGAGGGCGAGATCAAACTTAGGGGCAAGACGGTCAGGATCTCCGATCCGAGACACGCCAACAATCTGGGGATTGGCATGGTTCATCAGCATTTCAAGCTGGTGGAAAGCTTTACCGTGCTGGAGAACATCGTGCTCGGGGTGGAGACGGTCAAGCGCGGCTTCCTGCAGATGGAGGATGCTCGTCTGAAAGTGATGCAGCTCAGCGAGCGCTATGGTCTGAAGATCGATCCGGATGCGCTGATCTCCGAAATCACAGTCGGCATGCAACAGCGCGTTGAGATTCTAAAGATGCTCTATCGTGAAGATGAGATTCTCATCTTCGACGAGCCCACAGCAGTGCTCACTCCGCAGGAGATCCAGGAACTGATGCAGATCATGCGTGGCCTTTCGTCAGAGGGCAAGTCCATCGTCTTCATCACACACAAGCTGGACGAGATCAAGGCCGTGGCCAGCCGCTGCACTATCCTCCGCCGTGGTCGGACAGTGGGTGTGGTGGATGTGGCGGACACGGACAAAGAGACTCTGTCTGAGCTGATGGTCGGCCGTAAGGTCAACCTGAATGTGGAGAAGCAGCCGGCCGCTCCCACTGAGCAGGTTCTGAAGGTGGAGGGGCTATCCGTGCAGTCAACCCGCCAGGGCAATACCAAGCGAGTAGTCAATGATGTCAGCTTCTCCGTGCACAGAGGTGAAATTGTCTGCATCGCCGGGGTGGATGGCAACGGACAGTCTGAACTGGTGGCAGCGCTAGCCGGGCTGACCAAACCGGAAGCCGGTGAAGTTTCCCTAAATGGCGAGAACATCACCACCCGATCTGTACGCTATCGCAACACCCACGGATTGGCCCACATTCCGGAAGACAGGCACAAACATGGCCTGGTGCTGGACTACAGCTTGGGCGAGAACTTGGTGCTGCAGCGCTACTTCTCCGAGACCTTTCAGCGGCACGGATTCCTCTTGCACGATCAGATCTTTGCGTATGCCGAGGAACTGATTCAGCTATATGACATCCGCAGTGGTCGGGGTCCTGAGACAACCGTCCGCTCAATGTCGGGTGGCAACCAGCAGAAGGCGATCGTCGCCCGTGAAATCGACCGCGACCCTGATCTGTTGATCGCGGTGCAGCCGACGCGTGGTCTGGACGTGGGTGCGATCGAGTTCATCCACCACCAGTTGGTGCAGCAACGCGACTCCGGTAAGGCCATTCTGTTGGTTTCCTTGGAGTTGGATGAGGTGTTCAGCCTCAGTGACCGCATTCTGGTGATTCATGAGGGCGCGATTGTGGCCGATGTGAAACCGGAGGAGATCACTGCTCAACAATTGGGACTATACATGGCGGGCGCCAAGGTTGCCGGCTAGTGAAGAGGAGAGCGATGTAGTGTGAAGCTGCCCAGAAGAAAATCAGGACCAGGCTCCGGCTTCCTGTCCTCGATATTTGCCATCGCCGTTGGATTGGCGTTCGGGTTCATCATCCTGCTCGTCAGCAATCCCTCGCAGGCAGCGAGCGGAATGCATGCCATTTTGTTCGGAGCCACTTTCGACGGCATGCGCAGCGTGGGACAGATCTTGTACTTTGCCACCCCGATCATCTTGACCGGTCTCTCGGTGGGATTCGCCTTCAAAACCGGGCTGTTCAACATTGGCACGCCGGGCCAGTTCATTGTCGGAGCCTATGCCGCAGTATTTGTGGGTGTCCGCGGTGGCTCGCTTGGTGGCCTGCACTGGGTGGCCGCCCTGTTGGCGGCGCTGATCTGCGGTGCCCTCTGGGCCTTAATCCCTGGTTTGCTCAAGGCATATGCCAACGTCAATGAGGTAATTGCCGCGATCATGATGAACTATATCGGCATGTATCTGGTCAACGACTTGGTTGTGCGCACTGTGTTCGATCCGAGTCGCAACCAGTCTCGAACTGTAGCAGCCACAGCCGTGATTCCTTCAATGGGCCTAGACTCTATCTTTCCGCGCAGCAATGTCAATGGCGGCTTCCTGATCGCCATTCTGGCAGTGGTGGTCATCTATATCATTCTGAACAAGACTGTCTTTGGCTACGAGCTGAAGGCGGTCGGCCTCAACCGCTTTGCCAGCCAGTACGCTGGCATCAACGAGAGGCGCAGTATCGTCGCCTCGATGCTGATTGCGGGGGCGTTGGCCGGCTTGGGCGGGGGGTTGCTCTATCTGGCTGGCTCAGGCAAACACATCGAAGTGGTCGACGTCTTGGCCGCGGAGGGCTTCCAGGGTATTCCAGTTGCCCTGCTGGGCATGTCCGGTCCGATTGGCGTCTTCTTTGCCGGTCTGTTCATTGCCTACATTTCGGTTGGCGGCTTCTACATGCAGTTGCACGATTTCGTCCCAGAGGTCATCGACATCATCATCGCTTCTATCATCTACTTCAGCGCTTTCGCTCTGATTATCAAGAACTTCCTGGACAGACGTCGCCGCAGCAGAGCAGTAGGAGGCAAGGTCGATGCTTAATACACTCTTTTTCATTTTTCAGCAGACGATGTTCTTCACCATCCCACTGTTGATTGTCGCCCTGGGAGGCATGTTCTCGGAGCGTAGCGGTGTCGTGAACATCGCGCTGGAGGGCATCATGGTCTTTGGCGCTTTTGCCGGCATCTTCTTCATCAACACCTTCCAGAACAGCATGCAAGGGCAATCGCTGTTGCTACTCGCTTTGCTGGTTGCGGCACTGGCGGGGCTCTTGGTCTCACTGCTTCACGCCTATGCCTCGATCAACATGAAGGCGGATCAGGTAATCAGCGGAACTGCCATCAATACCCTTACTCCCGCATTGGCCATCTATGTGGCCAGAATGCTGAACGGCGTGCAGCAGATTCAGTTTCGCAACACCTTCCGCATCGGCTCAGTGCCTGTATTGGGCAAAATCCCCATTCTGGGCAATCTGCTTTTCCAAAACGCCTATATCACTACTTATTTGGGCATCGCCATCCTGATCGTCTCAGCCATCGTGCTCTACCGCACTAGGTTTGGCCTGCGGCTGCGCGCCTGCGGGGAGCATCCGCAAGCTGCAGATTCGGTCGGCATCAACGTCTATCGCATGCGCTATGCCGGCGTGATGATTTCAGGCGTGCTGGCTGGAGTCGGCGGGCTGGTGTTTGTCATTCCGACATCCACCAATTTCAACGCCACCGTGGCCGGTTACGGTTTCCTGGCGCTGGCTGTGCTCATCTTCGGCCAGTGGAAGCCCAGCCGCATCCTATTGGCTGCCGTCTTCTTCGGCTTGATGAAGACAGTCTCCGCCACCTATTCTGGCATTGCTTTCCTCCGGGAATTGCCGATTCCGAACAGCCTGTATAAGATGATCCCATACATCGCCACGCTGATCGTGCTCACGTTCACCTCGCGCAAGTCACAGGCTCCCAAGGCCTCCGGCATACCCTACGACAAAGGCGCCAGATAGTCGTTTCGCAAGAGCAAAACCAGCCGTAGCTTTCCCGCATATCGGGAGAGCTTACGGCTGGTTCTTTCTTGTGTGATGGCGGGCGCCGTCGGATTGGTCGGCACGGCCCAGGGCTCTAGGATGCGATGGCCGCCTTCAGCCGCGAGACGATGATGTCGATGGCCACCCGATTCTCGCCGCCCTCGGGGATGATGATATCTGCATAACGTTTGCTCGGCTCAACGAACTGCTCGTGCATCGGCTTGACCGTCTGCAAGTACTGCCCCACCACTGAGGTGAGGTCGCGCCCCCGGTCGTTGATGTCCCGCATCAGTCGTCGTAGGATGCGGATATCTGAGTCCGTGTCCACAAACAGCTTTAAATCAAAGCGCTGCCGCAGTTCTGCATTCTCCAGAACCAGGATTCCCTCCACAATGATCACCCTCTGCGGCTGGACCCTTACCTCGGTGGTCTTCCTGACGTGCTGCGTGAAGTCATACTCCGGCACATAGACGTTCTGGCCGGATGCGAGTGCATCCAGATGGGCTATTAGGAGATCGGTTTCGAAAGCCAGCGGATGATCGTAGTTCTTCTGCACCCGCTCCGAAAATGGCAGATGCTTCTGGTCAATGTAGTAGTTGTCATGGCGAATCAGTTCGACCTGGTTAGGCAGTGCCTGGCAAAGCTTCTCCGAAAGAGTGGATTTGCCTGACCCAGTGCCGCCGGCAATGCCGACGATGTATGGTGGTCTCTGGCTGATCAAGGCGCACCTCCTGCTGTTACCGCTGATGGTAGAGTACCGAGCATTCCCCGTGCTCTATTCCGACTGCTTCGTGCTGGCAGCCTCGGCGCTGACCGTGACCGAGGGACGATCTGCCAAAGCCCAGCATTTCCGGCAGCGTGCCTCGTATCTCTCCACGCCGCCGACCTCAATCTGTTCGTCGGTGGAGGCAGCCGGCTGCCCGTTGACCAGGCGCTGGCTGATATATGCCTTGCTGCCACAGCGGATGCAAATAGCGCGCAGCTTATCTACTTCATCGGCGACGGCCATCAGGTACGGAATGGCCCCAAACGGACGGCCGGCAAAGTCCAGATCCAAACCGGCACCGATCACTTTCTTGCCGGCCAAGACCAAACTCTCCACCACCTGGATGGTGGAGTCCGGCGCAAAGAAGTGCAGTTCATCGATGGCCACGATGTCCGTCTCCGGGCGTAGCTTCCCCCAAATGTCCTCTATTTCCTGCAGATTCTCGGCTTCCAGAGCGTGCTGATCGTGGGAAACGATTTGATGAGAGCTGTATCGGTCGTCGATCAGCGGCTTGAATAGTTGTACTCGCTTCTTGGCGTACTGAGCGCGCTTCACCCGCCTGATCAGTTCACTGGACTTGCCGCTGTACATGCCCCCGGTGATGATCTCCAAGTATCCATTCATCATAGCTGCATACCCCCACAATATGGCGTCTGGCAGACACTCCCTGCTCACGGGCGCGTCGCCTCAGGCATTCTTCCGTTTTCTTTTCGCTGTGCCCAGGTGGTTAACCTGCTGCAGCGTGGAAAAAGCCTGCTCCAGATTGTGGAGGAAGAGCCGGCACTGTCAAGCGGTGCTTTATGTCGGCGATAGTTCATGCATGTCCCGGTCACTCGTAGGGGTCGCATGCATGCGACCCGCGCGGGCGCTACACTGCAACCCATCGATAGCAGTTGCGCATCCAAAGTAAGAGAGACGACAAGCGCCGTCTCTCTTGCGCTGTTCATGCGGCGCTATTGCGACAGTCCCTGACGTGCCTGATCGCAGGGGATCAGCCGAGAGAAGTCTGGACTGCCCGGGAACTCGGCCAGTTCGTCATTCACTCGCACCCCCCAGATGCGGTAAGCTTCGCCGCGAAAGCGCAAGCGCCAGTGCGTGTTCAGCCGCGGCCGGCGCGGCAGCAGCGTGCGGTAGGTGACATAGGGCACGCCAGTCCGACTTTTGGCGGTGACAATTGCGCCATGGGTGAAGCGGCCTTGGCCGTGCCAATCGTAGAAGACCAGATCTCCCAACTCCAGATAGCGGGCGAGTCGCGGATTGGCCAGCAGATCGGCCGTTCTGCCCTGGTTGGCCACCAGGTAGTGCCATTGATTCTCCGGCAGAGACCAGGTGCAAGACCACCAGTCATCGTGCTGCTCGTCAAACTGATCGTCCCCCAAGTTTCGATACCACCATTCTGTGGTTTGACCCGTGCGGCGGTAGTCCATCTGCATGCCTCCACTCAAGAGGCACTGGGAGGTGAAGTTGGTGCAGTCGCCGCCCGCACCCAGGGTGTCCATGTTGGCGAACTGCGGGTTGGGTTCATCGTAGTGTGCCCGGGCGTATGTTGCTGCCCGCCGTCGCTGATAGCTGATCACCTGTTGTTCCGTTACGTCCATCTGTTCTCTCTCCTCTGCAAAATCCTGCTTCAGCATATGTTGCCGGCCAAAGATTGGTTGCCACGCAGGAATCCAGATCCACAACTGCGAATCACTCTGAATATAAGCGAGTTGGAAAGGCAGGGAGATGCATGCTTGATTTTACAGGCTGGCGCCAGGAGATTGCGGCCTTGTCCAAGTTCACATATGTGGACACCGCCCAACGGGGGCTGACTCCGGCTTCAGTGACGGCAGCCGGTTGTGCGGAGCTTGAGGCGTGGCAGGAGCTGGCACCGCATCAGGCCACATGGGAGCTGACGAGCGGGGTGCGCACTAATGTGGCGGAGATGCTGCGCGTCGAGGCCTCCGAGGTAGCTCTGGTGGGCAGCACCGGACAGGGCTTGAACATTGTCGCCGGGGCCTTCCCCTGGCAACCAGGAGACAATGTGGTGGTCTCCACCACGGAGCACCCCAGCAACTTCTATCCCTGGACCAATCTCAAGCAGCGCGGGGTGGAGGTGCGGTTGGTGCCTTCGGCTGACGGGTCGTTGCATCCGGAAGACTACGAGCCTTTCATCGATTCCCACACTAGAATGGTGGCCGCATCGCTGGTCAGTTTCTACCCCGGTGGTTTGCTGGCAGCTCGCCAGTTGGCTGACATTGCCCATCAACAGGGTGCCTACCTGGTCTTGGATGTGATCCAAGCGGCCGGCATTCTGCCGGTTTACCCGCGCGAACTGGGGGCAGATGCGGTGGCTGCTGCTGCCTACAAGGGCTTGATGTCCGCATACGGCGCCGGATTCCTCTATATCGGTCAGCAGCTGTTGCCGAAGCTGCGTCCGGAGCATTTGTACATGGCAGGTGTGGTTGGCGAATATGGTGTAGGCGGCGGCAAACTGACCGATCCGAACTACAGCTGGGAGCAAACAGCCGCTCTGTTCGAGCCTGGGGTCCATAATCTGGCAGGTCTTGGGCAGATGAAGCGGGCGCTTCAGATCATCGGGGGTATCGGAGTGGAAGCGATCGGGGCTCGCGTGTTGACGCTAGCTCGCAAGTTGGCTGAAGGGGCGCTGGCACTCGATTATCAGGTGGATACACCCTTGGACTCCCTGGCGGGCATCGTCTGCCTGCGCCTGGCTGACGGCAAGGGCATGGTGCAATATCTGGACGGGCGCGGGATCAAGGCTAGCGCCAGACGCTACGGCTTGCGTATTGCCTTCCATGGCTATAACAACGAGCAGGATGTGGAGCGAGTGCTGTCTGCCCTGGCGGAGTATCCACTGCGAGGATAGACAAAGAGGCGGAGCAGCGGGTTATCCGCTGCTCCGCTGAGCTTATTGCACGAAGATGAACTTCTCTTTCAGATCGGGATCAAGGCGCGGCTTGTCCGCGATAGCCTGATCGGGATAGCCGAGAGGAGTGAGGGCGACGATCTCCTCGTTGGCTGGCAAGCCGAGAATCTGATTGAGAATAGCCTCATCTGCCAGTGGACCGGTCATCCAGCAGGTACCCAGGCCCTCGGCGTAGGCCGCCAACAGCAGGTTCTGAAGGGCCGCCGACACACTCTCCAAGTGCATCTTGGCCCGCCGCGACTCCTCCTTCGGCATCGTGGCCACGATGATTAGGGGGGCGCCGCCGTAGGTGCGTGCCCACTCGGCAAAGAACTTTTGTTGCTCACTGCGCTCGGCCTCCGGCGGGTAGTTCCGCTCGGTGACGCGGCCGTAGCTCTCCGCGATCTGATCGCGCTTTTGGCCGGAGACTATGTAGAACTTCCACTGCTGTAGGTTGACTCCGGACGGAGCCCAGTTGGCTGCCTCCAGGACGCGGTGCAGTACCTCGCCCGGCACGGAATTAGGCTTGTACTTGCGAATTGACCTGCGCTCCTTGATTGCCTGATAGAGATCCATGTGCACACCTCCATTGAGTTTCTAGATCAATTATATCACTGAGCTGACCGGATATTGACTTTGCTTGCCAGTTGGCTATAATCTACCTAAAGCGATGAACAGGATAGCCTTGATGATCAGCAGTGCAGAGAGAGGCCGCTAGGCTGAGACGGCCTTCGCGCTGAAATCAACGGAATGCCCCTGTGAGCTGCAGCCCGAAGAACGGCAGTGGTGCCGAGTAGGGTGTGCCGGCACGCACCGTTAGCAGCGCCGAAGAGGGAGCAGCGATGCTCCAAACAGAGTGGAACCGCGGCCACCGTCTCTGTGACGGTTGGTCGCTGTTTATTTTCCTGGGAGGTGCACTGATGAAGATCAATCTTTACAACACGCTCAATCACCGGAAGGAAGAGTTCGTGCCGCTTAGGCCAAGGCAGGTGGGGATGTACGTCTGCGGGCCGACTGTCTACGGTTACGCCACCATCGGCAACATGCGCGCCTATGTTTTCTCCGACACCCTGCGTCGCGTGCTGGAGTACAACGGCCTCAAGGTGAAGTTGGTGATGAACATCACCGATGTGGGGCACCTGGTCTCGGATGAAGATGAGGGTGAGGACAAGATGCTGGTCGCGTCGCAGCGCGAGCAAAAGTCCCCCTGGGAGATCGCCGCTCACTACACCGAGGCCTTTCAGCAGGATGTGAAGTGGTTGCAGATCAAGCCGCCCGCGATCACGGCGCCGGCCACCGCGCACATCGCTGAGATGATCGCCATGGTGCAGGAACTGCTGGAGAGAGGGTATGCCTACGAGACCAGCGATGGCATCTACTATGACATCAGCCAGTATCCGGAATATGGCCGTCTCTCCGGTCGCAAGCTGGAAGAGCAGAAGGCTGGGGCCCGAGTGGAGATCAATGAGGAGAAACGCCATCCGGCGGACTTTGCGCTCTGGAAGAAGGCCCCGCAGGAACACATCATGCAGTGGCCGAGCCCCTGGGGCATGGGCTATCCCGGCTGGCACATCGAGTGCTCAGCCATGGGTCGGAAGTACCTGGGTGACCTGTTTGACATCCACACCGGGGGAGCAGACCATGTCTCTATTCATCATGAGAACGAGATTGCGCAGACTGCCGGCTGCACTGGACAGCCAGCCGCCCGCTACTGGATGCACGTGGAGTTCCTGCAGGTGGATGGCGGCAAGATGTCCAAGAGTCTGGGTAACGTTTATACGCTGAGTGACTTGGCAGAGAAGGGCTTCGAACCTCTGGCTTTCCGCTACTTCTGCCAGAACGCGCACTATCGGAAGCAACTGAACTTCACCTGGGCTGCCCTGGAGGCCGCACAGAAAGGGCTGCTAGGCCTGCGCAAGCTGGTGCAGAAGAGTGTCGGCGAGCTGCTTCCGGAAGCGGCCAAGCAGCAAGTGGAGGCCTATCGCGCCGCTTTCCTGGAGGCGATCAACGATGATCTCAATCTGCCGAAGGCAGTGGCCGTGCTCTGGGAGGCAAGTAAGGCGAACCTGGGCAAAGGTCTCTTTGAGTTGGCCAAGGAGTTCGACCAAGTGCTGGCACTCGATCTGCTGAAGGGGCAGGTAGCCGAAGATGAGAAACTGGCTCTCGTTGACTTGCCGACTGAGGTGCAGGATCTGCTTGAGCAGCGCCGGGCGGCGCGCGCCGAGAAGAACTGGGCCAAGTCCGATGAACTGCGTGATCGCATTCGCGACCTGGGCTACCTGGTCAAGGACACTGCGCAAGGGATGGAGCTAAGCAAAGCCTAAGGCAGCAAAGGCCGGCCGCATGGTTCAACAGATGATAGACCCCTAGGTGAGCGCTAGCTCGCCTAGGGGTCTGCTGATCAACGCTATTTGGTTTGCTTCAGGAACTCAGATTGCTCCATGAGCTGACCGGCAGGGACGAGTTGGTCGATGGCCAGCACGCCGTCCAGGTGCTCCAGTTCGTGCTGCAGCAGCTCCGCCAGGTCGCCGCTGGCGTCCAGGAGGTGCGTCTGTCCACTCGCGTCTTGATAGCGGATGCTCACCCGACAGTGTCGCTGCACCTGAAAGGCGATGCCGAAGTAGCTGAAGCAGGAATCCCAGAGGCTGAACATCTCTTCGCTCTTGGCCGTGAACTCCGGGTTGACGAGCGACAGTGTCTGGCCGCCGCACTCCAGGTAAACAACGCGCCGGCTGACCCCGATCTGGGGCGCGGCGATACCGCGACCGGTGCCATGTTTGGCTTGAAACGCATGCAGCGTGTCACGCAGATCGGTGAACAGGTCGGTCACATCATCCCCGAACTGACTGATCGGAACAGCAACCTGTCTGAGGATCGGGTCACCCAGTTGTCTGATTGTGCGAACCGTCATCGGCTTTCCTCCCTGAATGTGGACTAGTTTAGCTCCAATTCAGCGCGTGCGACGCCGCCGCGCTGGCTGGTCAGGGTCAATTGCAGCTTGCTGCCGGCGGGCGCTTGGACGAGCCAAGACACTCTGGCGGCGGATTCAGCTGGGCGAATGTACCAGCCACCGCCTTGGCCGTTCAGGTAACCTTCCAGGAAGCCGATTACCTGTTCCGGTTTGCCGGAGAGCAGCGACTGATAACCCTCGATGCGGACGCGGTCAGGCTGCACTGCCTTGGCTTGCTTGCCCTTATTGGTGGTGTGGGTTGGCAGGTAGCCGGCGTTTTCGCAGACAGCGGTCACCCTCCAAATGCCCTCGCCGACCGGTTCTGCCATGCATTCGCCCAGAACTGCTTGGGGAAGTGCTCCTGCCTGGCGCAGTACCCATTGACAGTTTTTGTGGCATTCGGCCTCCAAGAATTTTGGCGGGGGGTTCTGCAGCACGTATTTCGGGTTCCATCCGCCAATCTCAACTTGACCAAGTTGCGGGTGTTCGAACGGCCGCCAGTTGAAGAAGCCTTGACCACCGAGATCGCGGTCATTCCATTCCAGCAGCTTGAGCTGCATTTCCTCTTTCTTCTCTGGAGTAGAAGCCCTGGCGAACTCCTCGCGATCGACGCCGGCTTTCTGCAGACGGTCCCAGAGTTCGGTGGTGTAGGCGATGATGCCGTGTTGTTCATAGGCCCACTCGGTGAGGGTAGCCCGGTTGTTCGACTTCACGTCCGGGTAGCCGGTGACATAGGTGCCTTCGCGGGCGATTTCGCGCGTCGCGCGCAGGTCATCCTGGTCCATCTTCTCATCGCCATATTGATAGGGATTGCGGTAGAAGAAACCGCCGTAGGTATGGAAGGCGTTCAAGATGCTGATGTTCTTGTGCGCCAATATGAAGTCGATGATCGCCTTGGCTTCCGGTTCAGAGCTCGGGTAGACGCCACCGCCGCTCACTTCCAGGTCCCAGTTCTGCGGGAAGTTGCGGTTCAGATCGAGGCCGAAGGGGCTGCGCTGCAATTTGAACGGTTCGCCCTCAAACTGTTCGATTAAGCCTTCGCTGAACAGGCGGTAGAACGGCCCCTTGCGCTCTCCTGGGCGGCGGGCAACCATCAGCCTCGGGTCTTTCGCGGAAACCTTCCACTCGCCCTTTCTATCATCGCGCACCCGCATGGTCAGAATCCAGCCGTCGCCGTCGATATCCGCCGGGTGAAGTCCAGGCAGTTCTGCGAATGTCTGCAGATCGTCCGGGTAGGGCTTGGTGCTGCTCCGGAGCATTTCCGGAGTGGTCAGGTATCGCTCGGCGCCGTCCGGGTTGACGCGCGGCAGCACATAGAATGTCCGGGAGTTGAGCAACTCGGTCACTTCTTCGCTCTCTCCGAAGTTGCTGACCAGGTAATCGATGGTGTAGAGGCAGACCATGCTGGCCGTGACTTCTCCGGCATGGATGTTGCCGTCAACGTAGACTGCCGCCTTTTCGCTGTGCGCACCAGTAGCCCGATTGGTGAGCGCCAGTGCCCATATGTCCCTGCCCTCGTAGCTCTTGCCGATGGAAGTGAGGGTGGACAGATCTGGGTGAGCGGCAGCCACCGCCTGCAGATAGGCGGTTATTTCGTCATAGTGATAGTAGCGGTTGCAGACGATATCCACTTTGCGTGCCAATGGAGTCCCTCCTTATCTCGTGCAGTGACCGGCTCGTGCCGGCACACTGATCATCCTATACTTAGGAATTTCGCGTGCGGGACCAGAAAACCTGCCACATATCACGGCTCCAAAGATGTTCGTCCCAAGAAAGTATGCTCCAGCCCTTGCCAGGGGGTTAACTTGACGCCCCAAATGGTCAATCCTATAATTAGAAGCAAGAGTTGGGCCTGTCCTGGCCGACCTTTAGGGGGACTACATATGTTGCAGAGGATTGGGCCGGAAGATCGCGCCCATTTTGACTATTTAATCGGGACTTCGCCTGAACCGGATTTTGCCCAGACAGCGGCTTGGGCTAAACTGAAGTCGCTCACGTGGCGGCCGGTCCACTATTTGTACCAGGTGACCGAGGGGGAGCCGCTGATCGCAGTCACTGCCTGGCTGCGGCGGCCACCGCTTTTTCCCTACTCCTTGGCCTATGCGCCGCGGGGACCTATTCTGCTGCAAGCAGCGGCTGAGCAGCATCTACCCCGCTTCTGGGAGGAACTGCGGCGTGAACTGAGGCGACTAGGAGCTTTCGGGCTGAAGATAGATCCGGCCTGGAGCAGTCCCACCCGCGCAGAGCAGATGGTTAGTCTTGGTTTTCGCCCAGTGGAAAGCGACAGCCCGTTTGGGGGCACCCAGCCGCGGAAGATGATCAGGCAGGACATTTCCGCAGATCCAGAAGAACTGCTGGCCAGCATCCCCAAGAAGATTCGCTATAACATCCGTTACCCAGAGAAGAACGGAGTCACCTATCGCTTGGGTGACGTCACCGACATCCCCGGTCTGATGTCGGTGCTGCGCGACACCAGTCGGCGCAAGCAGTTCTTGGAGCGCGGTCCGGAATACTATGAGCGGTTGCTGACTGCCATGGGCGATCAGGCATCACTGATTCTCGGCTATTTTGAAGGCCAGGTGATAGCCGCTGGCGTCACCGTGGTCTGCGGGAAAATTGCCTGGGCAGTGTACGGCGGCATGCTGCGCTCGCATAATCATTTGCGTCCATATTATGGTCTCAATTGGCAGCGCATGCTCTGGGCCAAGTCCCGGGGAGCAGAGGTGTTTGATTTCTCCGGCGTTCCCGTGGATTTGTCGGAATCATCACCGCTCTATGGTCTGTACACTTTCAAGAAGAGCTTCGGTGGCGAGTTGGTGGAGTTCATCGGCGAGTATGAGTGGCCAATTCTCGCCTTGCCCTATTGGTTCTGGAATCACTTCTCACCTCTGGCCATGCGGTTGTTCAAAGCACTAGCCAGACGCCTGCGGGGCGCAGCCAGGTCAGAATCTGGGGAAGATGAACCAGATGATTCGGTTAGTGGCGGATAGGAGGACGAACACTTGCTTTTCTCGCAGTTGCTGCAGCAGATCGTCGATGGCACACTGCAGGTCCCTGGCATCTATCATGACTCCCGCAAGGTCAAACCGGGTGGGATCTTTGTCTGCAAACGGGGAGAAAAGGCGGATGGCCATCTCTTCATTCCGCAAGCCCTCGCGGCCGGCGCTGCGTTCATTGTGGGAGAGCTGGATCTGCCTGATGCCTACTACGTGCGGGTGCGAGACAGCCGGGAGGCGCTGGCCGATCTGGCCTATGCCTTTTACGGCCAGCATGGCCGCGAACTCAAGCAAATAGGCATCACCGGCACCAACGGCAAGTCTACCACCTGCCACTTGATCGCCAGTCTGCTCAATCGCGGCGGCCTGCCGGCTGCAACCATTGGTACTCTTGGCGTGTTCTTTCCGGAAGACCATCGTTTGGAACGGACTGTCAACACCACCCCGGACGCGCTGGAAATGGCTCGCTTGCTGGCCCAGTTGCAGTTGGCAGGGGCGAAGGCGGCTGCGGTTGAGATCTCATCGATTGCCTTGGATCAGGAGCGCACCCGGGGGATGAACTTCTCCGGCGTGATCTTCACGAATTTGACGCAGGACCATCTGGATTACCACAAGACGTTTGAGGCCTATTTTCAGGCCAAGCGGCGACTGCTGACCTTGCCGCACCAGTTGCGTGTGATCAACGTTGACGACCCGTATGGGGCGAGGCTGGCGCAAGAGTTTCCGGGCAGCATGACCGTGAGCACGATGCAGCCTGCCCGCGTGCAGGCACTGAATATCAGCGTCAAGGATGCTGGTTTCAGCTTCACGCTGGACATTGACGGGCGTCGAGCAACGGTGGACACGCCCTTGCCTGGCATGCACAACTTGTACAACTTGCTCTCTGGCCTCGGAGGAATTGCAAGCATCGGGGAAGACCCGATGCAATATCTGAAGGGGATACCCTACTTGACTTTGCCCAAGGGTCGCTGGGAAGTGATTGGTCATGCGCCCACGGTGATCGTTGATTATGCACACACTCCGGACGGCATGGAACAGGTGCTACAGCACGCCCAGCGCATATCCAAAGGGCAGGTGATCACCGTCTTCGGCTGCACCGGCAACCGCGATCGCGGCAAACGCCCGCTGATGGGTGAGATTGCGAGTCGCTACAGTGAGTTCATTGTGCTGAGCAACGACAATCCCGAGGATGAGGATCCGCAAGCGATCGCCGCCGAGACGCTGCCCGGTATCCACAAGCCACACCTGGTGGAACTTGATCGGGAGAAAGCGATCGCTCATGCCATTGCCATGGCTCGCCCGGATGATTTGGTGCTGATTCTGGGAAAAGGCCACGAGGAGAGTATGGTGATCGGCCGAAACGTGGTGCCCTTTTCGGACGCGGCCGTGGCCCGTCGCTATTGGGAACAGAGGCATGGAAAAGCCAAGTAGTGCAAAGTCCAGGCGACCACGTAGGTGGTTTGCCTGGACTATTTGTTAGCTCCGCCGTAAATAGATTGACTTATGCGACAATTAGGAATAGAGTTAAAGGTGGACCCCAACCAAGTATTGGGGGAGGAGGTTTCTGATGGAAAGAAAGCGGAATACTACAGTTGCGGGAGAACCGTTTGCCCCGAAAGTGATCGCAGAGGCTTGGAGGGGAGCAAGCGTGATCAATGGCTCCGACTCCGACCAGTTCCGCAAAGACGCCTGCGGCGCCACCATGCGCAAGGCATCGTATGGCACAACCGGCGAGCAGGGCTGGGAGATAGACCACGTCAAGCCGGTGTCCAAGGGCGGCACTGATCACAAGACAAATCTGCAACCGCTGCATTGGTCCAATAACATGGCTAAGGGTGATAATAACGAGCTGACGTGCAAGAAGAAGATCTAGTACGCCAGAAAGTCAACAACGGCCGGCACCGATTCAGGGTGTCGGCCTTTCCTGTTGCTGTGCCGCGTGCAAGTCGCCTCCGATCGGTGGGGAGCACAATTGCCATTTTTCTGGACATACTAGTAGCGCATCAAGTCCCGAACTAGAAGACGGCAGGCACGGAGACTCGAGACCAGTTGGACTGAGACTTGACGCCGCACAGTGGTTCTAGGGTTGACGGAGTCTTGGCAGGGCTCGCAGAACAGTTTTGTGGGCGGGAGAGTATGCTATTCATGGCACGGTGATCTATAATAAGCATGGCGCGGCCCGAGACAGGCGCGCGGCAAAGCAGATGATGGGAGGATCAATCGATGAAGAAAATCCTAGTCACTGGGGCGTTGGGGCAGATCGGTTCGGAGCTGACACTGCACCTGCGCGGTATCTACGGGCAGGACAACGTTGTCGCCAGCGACATTCGCACTGACGTACCGGCCGGTCCTTTGCAGAACGGACCGTATGAAGTGATTGATGTCCTGCAGCCTGAGCAGATGGCAGACGTGGTGAAAAAATACGGGATCAACCAGATCGTCCATCTGGCTGCCCTCCTTTCCGCTGTGGGTGAGGCCAAGCCAAAGCTTGCTTGGAATATCAACATGGGCGGTCTGTTCAATGTGCTGGAACTGGCTCGCGAGATGAACTGCGGCGTTTTCACCCCCAGCTCAATCGCAGCATTCGGCCCATCCACACCCCCGGATCAGACTCCGCAGGACACCCTGCAGCGGCCAACGACCATGTACGGCGTGACCAAAGTGGCCGGAGAGCTGCTCTGCGATTACTACTTCCAAAAGTATGGCGTGGATAGTCGTGGCGTGCGCTTCCCTGGCCTGATCTCCTACGAGACCCTGCCAGGTGGCGGAACGACTGACTATGCAGTACATATCTACTACGATGCCTTGAAGGCCAAGCACTACACCAGCTACATCGCGCAGGGCTCCCATATGGACATGATGTATATGCCTGACGCCCTGACTGCCATTTCTCAGTTGATGGAGGCAGATCCGAGTAAGCTAGTGCATCGCAATGCGTTCAACATCGCCGCCATGAGCTTCGCTCCGGAAGACATCGCTGCGGAAATCAGAAAGCACATTCCTGACTTCACTATGGACTACAACGTGGACCCGGTTCGCCAGGCCATTGCCGATTCCTGGCCCAACTCTTTGGACGACAGTGCTGCCCGTGCCGAGTGGGGCTGGGATCCGAAGTACAACCTGGCTTCCATGACCACCGACATGCTGCAACAGTTGCAGATTAAGCTCGGCCTGAGCTAAGCTACGCTGGGCATCTACGGTGCTGTGCATATGCCCGTAGGGGTCGCATGCATGCGACCCGACTACACACAACAGCTCTTGGCACTGGTCTGTTTGCCAGCCGCTACGCAGCACAAATCGAACAGTTGTCTCTTGCAGCACCATCCATAATCTTGTATGAGAATCGGCGCCCCGCCAAGCGGCAGGGCGCCGATTTGTTCTGTCCTATCTGAACACTACGTGCAGATAGCTCGCCACCTCATCCCAGGCTGTATTCGCCTCCGGCAGGGCGGGGTAGAGCATCTGGAAGACGTGGCACATGTCAGCGTACGTGCTCTGTTGCACGCTGACCCCGGCCGCCCGTGCCATCTCTGCCACACTCAGCGTGTCGTCGAGCAACGCCTCCGCGCCCCCGACCTGCATCAGCAGGGGAGGTAGTCCGACATAGTCGCCGTAAATAGGGGAGATGTACGGGTTAGTCGAGTCACCTTGCCCGACATAGGGGATCTTGATGCGCGGATAGTTCAGGTCTGTCCACGCTGACATGGTGATTAGGGCAGCTGGCAGCGGCAGGGCGTTGTCCCTGAGGTAGAGGGCAACGGCCAGAGTCAATCCCCCGCCGGCGGAGTCGCCGGCGATGACGATGTGATCGGGTTCATAGCCGGACTCCAGCAACCAGCTGTAAGCTGCAACGGCGTCCTCCAGAGCGGCCGGAAAGGGATGATCGGGGGCTACCCGGTAGTCGACGGTGAGCACGCGTGCTGCACTAATTAGCGCGTACTTGGCGGCGGCACGCTGATAGGTGATTCCGTTTTGACTGAGAGAACGTTGGTACGCACCGCCATGTAGCTGCAGGATCACCCTGTCAGATGAGGTCTCGTCAGTGAACATCCAGTTCATCTTCATACTGGAGAGTTCCACTTCCTCCACGACGAGCCCAGATGGCAGTACCCATTCGGCGTTCAGACGGTTGAGTAACTCCACCTGCTCGCCGTCCAGTACTGCGGCCAGTTTCCCTCCTGCCGGGCGGCCATCCCTCCAGCCGCCAAGCTGCACAAACAGGAGTCCGATGATGCCCAAGGCGATCAGCGCGCCGACTTTCATCGTCTTCACTTGTCATCTACTGTCTCGAGCAGGATCTGCTCGTAGACGCTGGACAGCTTGTGCAGTAGCCCAATCAGTTGATCCGTTTCTTGTTCGCCCAAGCCTGTGACCAGCCGCTCTCCAACCTGGATGAGGGAGGAACTGGTCTGCGCCAAAGCTGCCTCGCCGGCTGCCGTCAGACCAACCAGCATTACTCGCCTGTCGTCCGCTGCCATGGTGCGTGAGATTAGTCCCTTTGCCTCCAAGCTATTCAATAGCCGAGTGATATTTGGGCGGGAAACTCCCACCGCATCTGATAGACCGGAAGCCTTGAAGTGCTGGTGCCCCGGATTCGTCGACTGCGCACGTCGGTGCAGAGCCAAGAGGACCAGATACTCACCTTGAGCTAGGTTGCCGGTGGTCAGCAACCCCGTCATCTGGCGGCGCAGACTGATGAAGGCATGCAACAGTCGATGGGCATTCTGACTGGACATGAAACGACCTCCTTCGCAAAATTGCTTCAGCTAATTAATTGTTACGTTTGATAATCAAATTATATTCCACTGAATCGTCGCAGTCAAGGAGCATTCTTGTGGAGAGGGCCTTCTATTGTTCTTGTCGAAGCTCGAGGGCAGGCTTGATCCGGCCGCGGCAACTGGGTCGAGCAGTTATCCGGACAGAACGGACGTGAGAGATGGGCTAGGCAGATCAGAAAACTGCCCTGACTGTCAGTAGTCAGGGCAGTTGCCGGGTAGTCATTTTGTGCTGATGATAATCTGGCCGTTAGATGACCGGACATTGAGTTTAAGGGCGCCGTCTCCCCGGGTCGCTTGTACCTGTCGGCTGGAGATCTTGCCGCCGGTGATGCTCCATTGGCCTTCGCCGATATCCAGCGAACCGTTTCCGACGCTGCCATCCAGCTCAATTCCCAATGCGGCAGGCAGCTTGGCCTCGATCTTGCCGTTCGCCGTCTTCAGTGTGTAACTGCCGGAATCAGGCGAGCTCGAGACGACGATTGCCCCATTCTTCGTGTCGGCCAGCAACTCGCGCGGCCCCAGCTCGGAGTCAACCCGAATGCCGCCGTTCTGAGTGGTGAGCTGCAATTTGCCCGCCATGCCGTTCACGTTGATCGCGCCGTTGCTGGTGTCTGCTTGCACCAGCATTTCCTGCGGCACTGACAACTCCAGGCTGATCTGTTGACCGCTGATCGCCGCCGAATCGAACATTGCCCGAATACTGAGCGTGCCGTTGCTCTGGCTGACGTCCGTTCGGAGACGTGCCAGTTTGTCCTGGGAAGCAGCCTGGTCAGTAGACCGAGCCAGGTACTTGACGGTGACCACAACCTGGTCACCGTCAGTGCCTTTGATGGTGATGGCACCGTTTCGCGTTTCGGCTCGAACGGCCTCCAGGCCCGCGGCCGGATACTCATTAGTCTCCTCGCGCGTCACCTGTGCACCTTGGTCGTTGATTTCGACCAGTCTAGGTAGCCACTCCAGGCCGGCCTGCCAGATCAGCCAGCGGCCTCCCAGCAGCAGGCCCCAGATCACTACCACAATCGCTATGGCCTTGGCCCAACGGGAACTCACGCCATGATCACTCCTTAGGCAGAGATGCCGGTTTTGTCCCGAATCTGGTCCAGAGTGCGGCTCCGAAGCCGACCAGGCCGTAGAACAGGCTGGCTAGTCCGCCCACTACCGGGATGGCAGTAATCAGTCCGAGCACCAACAGCCCGAGCAGCATCTGATAGACGTCTGTCGTCTGCAGGTTCAGCTTTGGCGCCAGCCAACGACCCGCGAGTAGGCCCAAACATACCTGCCCAAGCAGACGACCGGCCACAACCAGCAGCCAAAGAATCGGAATCAGCGGAATGCCGAGCACTGTGATCAGTAGCAGGATGGTCATTGGGATCAGCGCAAGGTAGCCCAAGAGACCGAAAACCACCGAACGCAGGGGATTGAGTTCAGCTGCCGCACTGCTGCGGTTCACCTGCTGCGGCACCAGCCAGAACACAATCAGACCGAGAAAGAGGAGAGATAGTAGGCGCCAAACGGACAGGTTGAACCCGAGCCAGTTGCTGAAGAAAGGCCCAATGTGGATATCGTCTAGTGAGAAGGAGCCCATGCTCACCTGCTGCCCACCGATGCGCGCATCTCCCTGCAGGTTGATCGTACCGCCCAGGCTGACCGCATCACCGTACACTTCGGCGCCTGGCTCCAGATAGATGCTACCCCCAATGGCCACCACCGTCTCAGTCACCCGGCCGGCGATGTGGGCGTCCCCGGAAAGCACAACCACATTGTCCACCTCCGTGCCGGCAGCTACCGTAGCATCACGACCCGAAACGACGATGCTGTTCGGTTCCGCCGCCAGAGCAGTACCAGGCACCGCTAGGCAGACCAGCAAAGCCAAGAACAAAGTCAGCAGTTTCTTCATCACGCCAAACCTTCCTTCTCCAAACGTCTGATTCCGAAGACGGCTAGCCCAGACAACAACAGAAGCAGGACGCAGACAACTGGATTCACCTGGATCAACCGCAGCGTACGCCAGATGGCTTGCATGGCAGTCCAGAGCGGCAACAGCAGGCGGGCAAACTTGCCCAAGCCGCCAATCATTCCCGTGAAGATCTCCGGGCGCCAGAGCTGCAAAGCAATCAGCAGCCAGACTGTCATGTAGCTGGACCAGAAGAAGGTCAGTACCCCCAATCTTCTCCACGAAAAGCGACTGGGATGTGCCTGTAGCAGCACACGCGCAGTCCAGTCAGACGGTGGCTCCATCGCCAGCCAGTCATCATTGATCAGTAAGCTATCCAACTCCGGGTCCACCGGCAGAAAGAGCGATTGGCAAGCAGCACAAGCCTCCAGGTGCCGCTCCACCTGTTTGCTTAACTCAGGCTGAAGCTCCCCGGCCAGATAAGCATCCAACATTTCCTCTATTTGGCCGCAACGCACGGCTTGACACCCCCTTCTAGCTCCAGGTATGCGTCCTTCAACAGTTTCTTGGCACGAAATAGGCGATTCTTGACTATGGACATCGGTTGGTCCAGTTGATCGGCGATCTCCTGATAAGAGCGATTCCCGCCGTAATAGAGCACCAGCACTTCGTGATACATGGGAGGCAGCATCTGGAGCGCATCCTGCAGCATTTGCTTCTCCGTGGACTGCATCACGGCCTGCTCCGGCGTGTGCCAATCCGGAATCTCATACTCCGAATCGTGCATCAGGTGCTTCTGCTCAACTTTCCGTCTACGCAGTTTGTCCAGGCAGAGATTGGAGAGAACACGCTTAGTATAAGGCAGGAAATCTATGTCGGCGCGCAGCTCGATCTGGTGATAGACCCGCAGCAGCGCCTCTTGGCTGGCATCCTCAGCCTCTTCTTTCGACCGCAGGAGATGCCAGGCCAAACCGAAGATCAGTCGTTGGTATCGGCTGACCAGGGTCGCAAAATGCTGCGATTCACCTTGGTGACAAAGCGCCACCAGCTCATGATCCTCCATCTGGCCACTCCTTTCTCTGCGGTTCATCATACTGAAACGAAGAAGCCTCGGTTTTGTCTGCCCAAGCGACAAAATATCTCGTAGACAAAAGGGGAGGCCGCATCCGGCCGCCCCTTTCACCATGCTCAAGTAAACGACGCCCTGTGCTACTCGCCGAGCGGACGCATCAACGGGTAGAGCACGCCGTCGCGGATGTTCGGCAGGTCTAGCAGGACCTGCAAGAGGCGGTCTATGCCCATGCCCCAGCCCGAAATTGGCGGCATGCCATGTTCCATCGCCTTCAAGTAGTCGTTGTCCAGGGGCATTGCCTCTTCGTCACCCTGGCTACGCAACTGTGATTGCTCCTCCAAACGCTGGCGTTGGTCGATGGGGTCAACCAACTCCGAGTAGGCGTTGACCAGTTCGGCGCCGTTCACAACCAACTGGAAGCGATCAGCCACTTGTGGATTGTGGTCATTGCGCCGCGCCAGGGGCGAGAGTTCGATTGGATGCTCCGTGAGAAAGACCGGGGAGATCATCTTGGGGCGACTGACTTTCTTATAGAGCACATCGATCAGATTGCCCTTGCCGAGCGCTGGCAGATTCTCGTGCTCCAAGGCGATGCCCCGCTGCTGAATAGCCTTGAGCAGGGAAGGGCCATCGGTATGTTCGTCAATGTCGATACCGGCGTCCTTGATGATCAGTTCGCGGAAAGAGACAACCGGCCAGGGTTGCGAGAAATCGATGTGATGATCTCCCACCTGGATCTCGAAGCTGCCGAATACTTCGCCCAGAATGTGCAGAATCAGTTCACGCATCAGGCGCATGTTGTCCTGGTAGTTCCAGTAGGCACTGTAGCCTTCGACCATGGTGAAGTCCTGGAGGTGCACCGGGCTGATGCCTTCGTTGCGGAAGCAGCGCGCTACCTCATAGACATGGGAAAAACCGCCTACAATGCAGCGCTTGAGATATGTCTCGGGTGCGATGCGCAAATAGGTGTCGATGTCCAATGCATTGTGATGCGTGATGAATGGCTTGGCCAAGGCACCGGAGGCCTGGTTGGTCAGAATCGGCGTCTCCACTTCCATGAATCCCCGACTGTCCAGGAAGTTGCGTAGTGCCTTGATGGTCTTGGTGCGCAGCAAGAAGACCCGGCGACTTTCCTCGTTGGTGATCAAGTCGAGGTAGCGCTGCCGATAGCGCAGCTCCACGTCGCTCAGCCCATGCCACTTCTCCGGCAACTCGCGCAGCGCCTTGCCCAAGAAGATGTACTCGTCGGCCAAGACAGTCTTCTCGCCGGTCTTGGTGGTGAAGGTGCTGCCCGAGACGCCGATGAAGTCGCCGATGTCCACCGTCTGGTGGAAGGCGTCATAACGCTCACCCAGCATGTCCTTCTTCAAGGCAAACTGCAGTCTGCCCTCCATGTCCTGCAGATGGGCAAAGGTCAACTTGCCCAACTTCCGAATGGCCACCACCCGCCCAGCTACACGCACGCCAGCCGTGTTGTCCGGCAGGGCACCGCCTGTCAAGAGGGTATGTGTCGTCTCAAACCTCTCCGGCCAGAGTTGCGTGCCTGTCGCCTGCAACTGCTCCAGCTTCTGCATCCGATACTCAGGGAAATCTGCCATCAATGCTTTCCTCCTTAGAAAAAGTGAGACCTTTCATCCCCATGAAGGGACGAAAGGTCGACTTTCGCGGTACCACCCTGCTTGGCTACCTATCGATAGCCCGCTTTGTCGCTCGCTAACGGTGAGCGCGCCGTACGGCTCGGTCCGAGACAAAGGTCCCGCTTTTCTTGCCGTCGCTCCGCGGCTTTCTTCCCAGGCGCCATCATGCCGAGTCGCAGCACCCCCGGCTCTCTGTCAATCCGACAGCCTGATACTTCTCCGCATCATCGTTCAGTGGCCAAATTATAGCATAAGGCCCGCTCTCTCGCAACTTCGAGTCAGGGGGACGCGAGTCAAGGGGACGGACTTTTGACTCAGAGTCAAGGGGTCGGGCGGTTTTTTAGAACGGGGGGGAAAAAA
>JAEZJZ010000008.1 GCA_023436245.1 Bacillota bacterium
TACCCAGTTGGCCACGCCGGCGATGATCGCAACCCATCCGGCCAGTAACGTCAATCCCCAGTCCGCCACCTTGCGCGCCAGTATTACCAGCATGGGCGGATCTGCTGTCACCAGCTGCGGTTTCAACTGGGGTGTCGACGGTGAGCAGCAACAGACTGAGCAGGTGAATCTGACGGCAGACGGCGACTTCGCCCTCGACCTTTCCGGGCTGACGGCTAAGTTGACTTATTCCTTCACCCCGTTTGCCCAGAATGCCTCCGGCGTCAGCTATGGTGAGACGCTGCAGTTCACCACCCCGGCTTCACCCGGCCCCGCGGTGGAAACCCTGGCTGCTTCTACAGTGGAAATGACGTCAGCTTTACTACGGGGCAGAGTCACCAATAATCTGAGTAACATCAGTGAGTGTGGTTTCTATGTCAACTCACTGCAGGACAAGGTCTGGGTCAGTGCGGAGTACGGGCCGGATAGCAGCGGCTATTTTACCGCCACAGCTACTGACCTGACTCCTGGCGCGGAATACCACTTTGCGGCCTATGCCACTAATGAATCCGGCACGGGTAACGGAGCGGCGCTCGGCTTTATCACTTGGTCGCTGTTGCCTGAAGTAGAGACCTGGTCGGTCCCGGAAGTGAAGGCTGGCAAGGCTGAACTTCGCGGCGTCATTCTCAAGAATAAGGGTCTGGCCATCACCGACAGCGGCTTCCTTTGGGGCACAGACCCTCAGCCCGACCGTCAAGTGTCCGTGGCCCCTATAGGCGGACGCGACTTGGTTTACACGCTGCCAGAGATTGAGGGTGGGGTCACCTACTATGTGACCGCCTACGCCGCCAACCAGTCAGGCAGCGGCTATGGCGAGACCGTCAGCTTCACCGTGCCGGCTACGGTACCCACCGTGATCACCGAACAGCCCTCCTTTACCGCCGACCCATGGTCAGCGACGCTCTCTGGTGAGGTCGTGTATGACGGCGGTGCCCCGCTCAGTGAGCACGGGTTTTTGGTCGGCAGAGACGGGGAGGAGCAAAGCAAGCTGGTGGTTGGCACGAATAGCTACAGGGGGGCCTTTGACGCCAGCCTCGGCGGTCTATCGCAGCTGCCACCCGGAACCTACTCGGTGCAGGCCTTTGCCAGCAACGAACACGGCACCGCCCGCGGGGAAGTGCTGCAGTTCGTCACGCCCGGCCCGGCCAAGCTGACGGCCGCCATTGTCGAACCGATCGGGGCGACCGTCGTCCAGTTGGTTGGCGCCATTGTCGATCTTGGAGGGGAAGGCTTCACTTGTGTTGAGCGCCGCTTCCGCTATCGCCCACTGGATGCTGCCGATTGGATCATCGTCGGTGTCGAATCAGGCGAATTTGGTGCAGGGGAATTCCGCTTTGACCTAAGCGGTCTACAATTGGCCAGCACATATGAGCTGGTGGCTGAAGCCTACAACCTAGTGGGCTGGGCCAGCAGTGAGACTGTCACCTTCTCCACCAGCTATGGCCTGACCGATAAAGAAGTAGCGGTGAACATGAAGGCAGCCGGATTCGCTGTCGCCGAGATCGCCCGGGCGATCTACCGCCAGTTTGGCGACACTGCTGAACAGTCCATCGAGGCCTTGCGCTATGCCGGCTTTGGAGCCGTGGCTGTTGCGGAAGCCCTGCAGGCGGTTTATGCCCTGTACTACTACTGGGACGCAGTACCCAAATTGCGGGCGGCTGGGTTTGACATTTTGGAGATAGCTGCTGCTCTGCAGCAGGCGTACCACCTGGGCAAGAGTTATGCGCATAATCTGCGTCCTTGCGATCTGGTGGGGGCGCTGCAGGAGTCTGGTGGCTATGATACGGCAGAGATTCTGGCCGCAGTCGGCAGTCTGTTTGACCTGGAGCCGGCGCCAGCTGCGCAGCGCGTGCAATTTGTCCACCACACTGCAACCGAAATCCACGAGGCCATGCTTCGCCTCTATGGACTGGGCGAACTGGCTAACTTCGGCTGGCTCGACTCCGTCGGCTTCGACATAGAGAGCAGATTGTTCCGGGTAGCTGAACTGCTGCTGCAAAATGGTGCCGGGCTAGCTTCCCACGTGAACGACCTACTGCTGATGGTGCATCCCGCCATGACTGTTGAACAAATGATCTATTGGATGCAGCGGAGCAGCTACGGACTGGTCGAGATCGGAGACGAGATGATCCGTCTCTTTGCCCCAAGTGTAGCCGATGTGCTGACCGCCTTGACTTGGGCCGGGTTTGACCGAGCGGCCATCGAGGCCTGGCTGGTGCACGATTTGGGCCTTAGCGCCCATGAAATGTATCAACTGGTGCTGGCCCACTGGCCGCAGCCGCTCTCGGATCTTCCCCGCATTTTCAGCGACTACTATCAGATGAACGCACTGGACACGGCCAGACTGCTTTATCAGGCGGGTTGGACCGAAGCCAATTACGGGACCGGCAACGGCCCGGGGCTACGGGGCCTGGTCAGAATTCTGGCTGACCACTATGGACTGCAGTCCTATGCCGAGATTATCCCCGCGTTGCGCGATCTGGGCATGGCGCCGCCGGATGTCGCCACGTTTGTCAGCCAGCTGCCGCAGTGGTACAGCGAATTCCGTATCGACGACTGGAGACCGGCGTATCGCGATCAGGGCTATACGGCAATAGACCTGACCACCTGGCACCAGTCCACAGGTGACAACCCGGAACAGGCCATCCGCGAACTGAACCAGCTTTTTAGCCTGACTGATGTCATCATCGGGATGAGAAATGCCTATCAGCTGACTGCTGCCGCCGCCATCTCCCATTTCAGCACAGCGAACTTGGACTTCCACCTGGGATGGAGCGAGCAGTCAGTCCTCGAGGCGGTAAACGCCGTCTATGGCATGGACCCGATCGCTGCCAGCCTGGCCCAGATACGCGCAGCTGGGCAGAGCGCTACCGCAGCCATGCTCAGCTTGCAGGATGTGTTTCTGATCAGGGATGCCGAGCGGGCGGCTTCCTATGTGGCGCAGGCAGGCTATGGCCAGGTCGATGTCCTCGCTGCGGTGCTTGAGGTCTACCCGCAGTTTCTGGTCGCTGGTAACCCGCTGCAAGTGCTGCTCCGCCTGGCGGGTCGGCTCTACCAGCAGGATGACGACCAGAGCATCGGCGTCATCTTGCGTGCCTGCGGCTGCCGTGATGCAGCGACTGCCGTCAGTCTGCTGCGGACCAGCAATTATCAGCCGACCAGCATCGCCATCATTCTGAAGCGGGACTATGGCAGCGACATGGCCCAGGTCTTCTTCGAACTGCAGAAGTACGCCTCTCAGTTCACGCCGCAACAGGTCATGGCCGCCATTGAGGCAGCTTTCGGGGTCGATCCGATTGCCGCCTACGTCCAAACGCGGCGGAAAGCTGGCGACTCAGCCCGCAGTATTGCGGCCTATCTCGTCGCTACATCTAGCGCCAGCAGCCCCGACCAGCTGACAGCTTATCTGGCGGCAGCCGGGTTCCCACCAGTGGAAGTGCTGCAAGCCATGGTGGCCGTGTTTCATCAGTCCCACGATGCTGCCCTGCTGATGATCCGTCGCTTGGCGGAGAGCTTTGGCCAGGACACCGTTAGCAGCATTCAGCTGCTGCTGGCAGCCTTCCAGGTGGCCGAGCCTCTGCCAGCGATCTACGAATTGAAGGCGCTGGCCCACCCGCCGAGCACTGTCGTGCAGGTGCTGCAGGATGGTTTTGGCCTGACGGCAGTGCAGGCATTGCAGGTGTTGCTGGAAAGCCAACAGTATACCCAGACAGAGGTACTGGACGCCATCCAGGCAGCATACCAGGCCGATCAGATCTTGCTGCTCATCTCCTATCGACAGGCTAAGGGAGACCCGGCTGCTACTAGCTTCTACCGCCTGCAGCGTGAATTCGGCATCACTGACACGCTGCTGGCAGTCACCTACCTGCTGGGTGCGGGCTACTCCTTGGAAGCGGCACTGGAGGCCGTGCAACTGTATGCGCCGGAAGATTTGTCTGCCGTGATCATCAACTTCATGGCTGTTTCTACGATGGAAGATCTGGCCACACTCTACCAGAACTTACTGCAGCGTCGCATGGATATAGCTCCTTTGGTGCTCGAATTGCGTCACGCCTTCCCTGATGCCACCACGCTGGACATTGCGCGAGCGCTGGAGGCCACAGGCTTCTCCCGGGGTGACTCCCTCTGGTTCGCTTTCAGCATTCTGGGGGACGATGGCCTGGCTGCGGCACTGCGCTATGAGCGTGGGCTGCAGACACCGGGGGCTTTGGCTGAGTATTACAGCCAGCATCTGCGTGACCGTTATGACGTGTTCTCGTTAATCAGGGAGTTGCGTCAGGCGTTCCCGGAGGCCACCACCTTGGAGATTGCGCAGGCGCTTGAGGCCACAGGTATTTCCCGGGTAGAGGCCGTCTGGTTTGCCTTCGGTGCGGTGGGAGACGACGGCCTAGCCAGGTCACTGCGGGATGAACTGCAGCTGCAAACTCCGGCTGCCTTGGCCGCCTACTACTACGAGCATCTGTGGGATCGCTACAATGTGCATACGCTGATTCAGGAGTTGCGCCAGGCCTTTCCCGATGCCAGCACGCTGCAGATAGCGCAGGCGATCGAGGTCACAGGGATTGCCCCCGGTGAAGCTGTCTGGCTCACTTTCGGCGCATTGGGTGACGACAACCTGGCGGGGGCATTGCATAATGAACAGGGACTGCAAACTCCGGCTGCCTTGGCAGCGTACTATTACGAGCATCTGTGGGATCGGTACAATGAGCACACGCTAGTCTGTGAGCTGCGCAAAGCCTTCCCCGATGCCAGCACGCTGGAGATAGCCCAGGCGATCGAGGTCACAGGGATTGCTCGCGGTGAAGCTGTCAGGCTCGCTTTCAGCACATTGGGTGACGACAACCTGGCGGGGGCCTTGCACAACGAACTGGGGCTGCAGACACCGGCCGCTTTGGCAGCGTACTATTACGAGTATCTGTGGGACCGGTACAGCGCGCATACGCTAATCTATGAGCTGCGGAAAGCCTTCCCCGAAGCGACCACGCTGCAGATCGCGCTGGCGCTGGAGGTAACCGGGATGTCCCGTGCAGACGCAGTTTGGTTGACGTTCAGCCACGAGGACAACCTGGCGGGGGCATTGCGTGATGAATTGGGGCTGCAGACCCCGGTCGCTTTGGCAGCGTACTATTACCGGTATCTGTGGGGCAGGTACAGTGCGCACACGCTCATCTATGAGCTGCGCAGAGCCTTCCCCGAAGCGACCGCGCTGCAGATCGCGCTGGCGCTGGAGATTACCGGAATGTCCCGTGGTGACGCTATCTGGCTGACATTTGGCGAGCTGGGCGACCACAATCTGGCCATCGCCGTGCGCGATGAAGCCGGATGCACGGACCCGACGGCATTCGCCTCTTACTATCAGGAACACCTCGGCGGTCATTACAGCCATCGCGCCGTCCGTGACGAGTTGCTGAAGGCTTTCCCTGACATTGCGCTTTACCAGCTGGCGGCAGCGCTTAAGGCAGCCGGAGCTCCGGTCTATGACAGCTCGGGCGATGGGCTATTCGTGTGGTTGCGTGACAGCGCGATGAACAGTCGCAAGCCAGATAGCAATTTGGCCGGCATGCTGGGGTCTCACGCCGAGGGGTTGCAGCTTAGGGCCAGTGACGCTGCTGAACTCCTGGACTTGATGGGGTATAGCTTAAGCGAGGCCGTAGATTGGATGCATCAGAACAAGTATGTCCCGTTGGACATTTTCCGGGGGCTGGCCTCGCGATACAGTTCGATTGACGATTATCGGACCGAGATTACAGCTGCATTGATTAAGCTTAAGTGGAGTCTGACGGACATCGCCCAGGCGATCATCGCCCATGTGCAGGGCAGCGACACGCGACCATCTGTATTGGATAGCAGCCAGTATCGGGCATACGCATGTTTGTTGGAAGCCGGTAGCAGCCAATTCGATGCTGTGCGCACCATGGTTGAGATCGGCGTTCCTCTGACCGCGCTTGCTGACCACATGTATGAGTACAGCATGCGCTTTCACCCACGGATTACGGCCGCCGAGGTGGCTCAGCTGTTCTTTGACGTAGCGGCGTCATTTGGGCCAGAGACCAAAATAGACATCTCTGTGCAAGATATCGCCGCCGCCCTTGCACCCCACGTGCACGGTGGGCAGCGCTGCTGGGAGCACAACCAAGTGGTGCAGGGAGTGATGGCGATTGATGGCAAGGTGGTATCCACCGCCGTCAACGTTATCTCCTCAGCCGGGTTGGGCGTCTCCGGCATTATCCGGCAAGCAGCCGTTTTGGGCATCCTGCATGACGTGGGGTGGGAGATAGAAGACGCCGTGCAGGCAATGGTCGAGGCGCACATTGGCTTTCTCGATGCCTTCATCATCGGCCTGGCTGCCGGCTACAGCTTTGACGACACCCTCTCGGCCGTCGTCTCCCATCGGGTGTACAAAGCCGAACTATCCGCCAAGATCGCCTTTTCGGCCATGACCTTCGGTTTCTCCACCTCGTACGAGTTCATCAAGGCCGCAGAGCTGGCGAACAAGCTTCTGAATTACCTCTTGACCAGCGTCATCAAGAGCGCTGGCACCGCCGCCGTCCGTACCTACGCATACAACAATTAGGCGAACAGTGCGCGAGAGCAGGGACCACCCAAAGGGGGCCGACCGTTTGGTCAGCCCCCTTTGCATTCGCGCCCGGCCACTGCCGTGACGATTTCTGCTGCCGTTTTTGTTGAGACAAAACAGGTTGTCTGCGTTTCTCCACCACCGTTGTCTCCAAGCCCCTCGCCCGTACAAAAGCCTCGCTGTGCAACTTACCGCCCGTGGCTGCAGCTTACCCCTGAACCTATTGTCAGCCCCTAACGCAGGGCTTACACTCGCTATGACAACAAGTTGAGGGGGTCATAAATATGTTAGGAACCATTACTCTGATAATTGCACTGGGAGCACAACTTGCACTGCTCGTTTATCGCCTGAGGACGAAGAACACCCAGACCAAAGCGAGGAACATGATGCGGATTGCCGGCTTCCTGGCTTTCTCTCTATTGCTGTTGGCAGGAGTATACTGGTGGGGTTTCCGCTGGATGGGTCTGTTCATTACCTTGGCAGTGCTGGCTCTACTCGGCGCTCTTGGTTTGGTCAGACCGCCCAAGACACAGCAGGCTTTCAGGGCGAGCCGAGCCGTCCTTTCCTGCGTCAGCGGTTGTTTCCTGCTTGCCTTTGGCATCCTGCCTGGAATCATCTTTCCTCAGTTTGCCGCCGTCCAAGCCACCGGTGAACTAGCGGCGGAGACAACCAGCTACACCTACATCGATAGCTCCCGAGTTGACCCCTTCTCCGAGAAGGGCGAGAACAGAAAGCTGACTGTCCAGTTCTGGTATCCAGCCAACACGGATGCAGCCACCTTCCCGCTGGTGGTCTTCTCGCACGGAGCCTTCGGCTTCCGCGGCAGCAACCTGTCTACCTTTGAGAACCTGGCCAGCCACGGGTACGTGGTCTGCAGCATCGACCACAGTTACCAGTCCTTCTTCGCCAGCCACGCGGACGGAAGCCGCACGTTAATCAAGACAGATTTCCTGAATGATGCTGTCAATGTGCAAAACGGCGCCTATGGTCCGCAGACCTCGTACCAGATCACCAGTGAATGGCTGGCGCTGCGCACGGCCGACATGGCCTTTGTCCTGGACACAGTGCTGGCGCAAGCTGCTTCAGCTACTTCGGAGCCGGTCTTCGCCTTGATCAATCCGGAGGAAATTGGGCTCTTCGGTCACTCCCTCGGCGGTGCAACGGCCGCAGCCATCGGCAGAGAGCGCTCGAACATAGACGCGGTGGTCGTCATTGATGGCACCATGCTCGGCGAACGGATCGGAACTGCAGACGGGCAGACATCGCTGATCACGGAACCCTATCCGCTTCCGCTGCTCAACCTCTATAACGACAGCCACTATCAGACCGCGCGGAGCGAGGGGACCGCGTATGAGAACATCTCGGCCAGCACCAACGCCATTGAGGCCTATGATGTTGTCATCCGGGACTCGGGCCACCTGAACTTCACTGACCTGCCGCTGTTCTCGCCTCTCCTGGCAAGAATGCTCGGCACTGGCACGGTAGACAGCCGCTATTGCATCGAGACCATGAATGACCTGGTGCTGAGGTTCTTCGACTACGCGCTGAAGGGCGCTGCACCCCTTGACCTTCAGATCACGTACTAGACAGGAGATGAAGGGCTTAACGTCAAATACACTATCAGACTAAATATTGGTCAGAGGCGCCGAGAGATCTGGCGCCTCTGGCCGGTCTGAGGGTGATTCAGTGAAGGTCGTGATCGAGCAAATCAGCCAAGAGCAGGATGAACAGGTGGTCATCCACTGCTGCGAGGTCAACGAGGACGTCAGGAGCATCGTGCGGTTCGTCAAGTCAACCGGCATCCTCCTGACTGGGTATGCGGATGATAGCGCCGCTCAAGTCTCCCTGCTGGACATTTTGTTTGTGGAGGCGGTGGATGAGCGAGTGTTTGCCTACACAGAGGCGAAAGTCTATGAACTTCGCTGCAAACTGTACGAGTTCGCCAGCCTGTATGAGGACAGGAAGTTCTTTCGTTGTTCCAAGTCATTTGTGATCAACCTGATGAAGATTGACACCGTGCGGCCGATCCTGAACGGCCGCCTGTCAGCGACATTGTTCAACGGGGAGGAGATCATCATCTCACGGCAATATGTGCCCGAGCTAAAGAAACGACTGTTTGGTGAAAGCGCATGACTTTCAAAGCCTTCCTGAAGAGGTGCCTCATGGAGTACTTCATCATTGTCACATGCATCACGGCCGCCACCGGCATCCTGGGGCTGATGGTAGACCCGGGGGCGAAGTTTGGCTACGAAGCATTCTTCTCACCCCTCATATTTGGGCTGGTCAGCCTGGTCCCATCGCTGTTGACCTACCATCGCCGGGAACTGTCCTTTCGGCAGGCGGTGGTCCGCAAAGCCCTGCACCTGCTGTCACTGGAAGCTTGCCTAACGGGCTATGCTGCCTGGTCGGGTCTGCTCCCGACCCCTGCTGACGCGTTCCAGTTCGCGGTGACTGTGCTGTTCGTTTATCTCATGGTTAACGCCGCGCTCTACGTCTTGTCCCTGAAAGAGGCTAATGAGATCAACAAGGGCCTGAGAACCCTGCAGGGGAGAGACTGAAGCGCTTTCTCTGGGGCGACTGGTAACCGATTAATCTGAAGCAGTTACCCAGCGACAGGAACCTGTGGGATCTGACTCTGCCGCCCGGCGTAATGCACAAAGAACAGCTGGCGGGCAATCATGTCAATGCCGAGCATCAGCAGTCCGCTGATCAACGCGCCCGGTCCCGACTGACTGGAAGGAGCGCCGGCGCGCCCCAGCCCGGCGACCAGGCGTTGAACACTGGGGTTGATCAGCAGGCTGAGCAACCCGCTTGCCAGTGTGTAGCCTCCGCCAATGGCAAATGTGCCCCAGAAGTCGCGCTTCAGGTAAGCCACCGAACGGTCCATGGTTTCGCCGAAGCCAAGTTGATTGGAAACCATCACCACCTGCCAGAGATAATTGCAGCCGGCCCAGAAGGCAGCAGCCAACAACCCGATCAGCAGGGGAGAGATCAGGACAACTGGTGTGGCCAGCATGGTGGTGAACAGCGCAGCGGCTCCAAAAGCCAATCCGGTAGCCAGCATAGGGAAGAAGTAGCGTCTCACCCCAGCAAAGAAAGCATCCCAGCTAAACAGTTCACCCCGCAGCGCCAGATAAGCATTGTGACTGATGAAGAAGTCATGTGGTTCTAAATCGCCGCTACGTTCGGCCTATTGGCGTATGACTGACGCGCCGCTTTGAGGGCTGACTCTGTTTATACCGCACTAATAAACGCGGCTTGCATCTCCAGCTTCAGCTTATCGAAGCACTCGCTCTTCTGGGCAGGTGTGAGATTTCCGAACATGGTTAGCACTGCTTCAACTCTGAGCCCACTTAGTCTTCCAGTGACTCGGTCTCTTACTTCGCGATATTGCTCAACTGACTCGTTGCGGAGGTAGTTAGGAAGAAGGTTGGTGTCAGACTGCCACCTGAAGCATTGGTTTACATCCCATGTGCCAATCATGCTGGATGGGTTCGTCAGGTATCGTTCCGTCCACTGAGCGTCGAGCCTATCCAATTGCAGCTTTCTCTGCTGCCAATAGTTGTCAAGCACGGGACCAAAGTCCAGTTCGCTCTCCCTGGATTCCCAAGTGGCACGAATTTCGTTCATTGCTTCTTGGAGGGTGTATCGCCCCATGTCTTGGGAATGTAGGGGGGCGAGTTCCATTATGAACTGCTGAGCTTCTTTGGACATCGCAACCAGTGAGTCTCTGTCTTTATCTTTGATATTGCGGCTAAGCACGTTGCTTATCTTGCTTAGCAGAGTGTGGCAATCATCGACAGTTTCTAGACCAAACCCGGTGTCGTAGGCGTCAGAAATCTGCTCGTAGAACTTCTCAAACTCCTGCTCAACGGTGTCGAGCTTCCGCCGGATTTTGGCCTGATAGTCTTTGATCTCGATTTCGGTCAGGCTGCGATGTGTAAGAATGAACTCCTCAAGCTCCTGCCCTTTGCTATTCCATCCCGCCAGTTGGTCGAATGTTGCTTTGGTTGACGGATTACATTCGCGCAGGAAT
Source organism: Bacillota bacterium (assembly GCA_023436245.1). Classification (GTDB taxonomy): domain Bacteria; phylum Bacillota; class UBA994; order UBA5500; family UBA5500; genus JAEZJZ01. The sequence goes on from JAEZJZ010000008.1 coordinate 10,653, forward strand.
GCTTCGATTTGCTCACGGATGGTCTGGAGCATTCGTATGTGTCTCATATCTGCGAGCACGGAGTCCATTTTGCTCTGCACTTTGCGCCCGAACTCGCGATAACCCAGGTCTCCAAAGCGCTTGACAAGGCTCTTGGTGCTGCTTTCAAAAGAATCAATCGCGGCTACCGATTCACATCTCAGCGAAGCTAGCCATGAGTCGAATTTCTCCTCCACACAGTTACGTGCAATAGCTGCTAGCTTGTCGAACTCAGCTCTATGTTCAGGGCTGTACTTGTACTTTGTACTGCCAGATATTAGACCAATTTTACCTTCACATGCGTTGATAACACTGAGCAGTTGACGCACGTCGGCATACTCTGTTGCCCTGGCCAGTTTCTCATGCTGGGTTTCGAGTTCCCTAATCACGGACGGGAAAAGGTGCCGACATTCCGCTAGTTGGTTCTCACAGTACTTAACTCGCCATTCAAGCTCGGGCGGGACCTCCTGCTCCTGCTTAAGCGCGTAAAATTCGGAGATAAGACCGTAGGCTTCAGAGATGTCCGTGGTTGCCTCAACGAGGTCGCAGAGACGGACGTATCTTGCCATGTACTCATCGACATCAACGCGAATTAGTCTGCTGTTCTCAAGCACCCTGAAATCTATGCCCTTCTCCAGGTATGTGCGTTCAGCCCAGTCAAGGGTGCGTACCACGTCTTGGTCTATCCTTACCTTAACCCCTTGCCCCTTAAAAGTGATGTAACAGGCCAATAATAGGCCAAGACTGAACTCGTTCAGGCCGTACGGCGGCGCAAGGTACTTGGCGAAAACACTCTTGATCTCAAGGTTATCGGTTTCTTCGAGCTCCTGGTCCAGTTCGGAGTAGAGGGCGCGCACGTTAGCGTCCTGAGGGTAGATAAGCTGAATTTCATTTGTTAGCACTCCCCAGGAAGCGTGGCGATCAGCCACAAGCACAGCGTCGACTCGGTTCTTGAAATCCCTGTTTTGCGCCTGCACGGACTGATAGTCCATCTTTCCAGTAAGTAAGTTCTTGGCAATCTGCGCGAGCAGTTTCTTCGCAGGAGCTATGTTCTTGTTATGGAACCCTTCAAACGGGAATGAGATCACCTTGGGGTAGACTTGCTCCAAGCGTCTATCGCAGAATTCACTAATTCGTCCTCGGATGGCTTCTACGCTGGTGCCGGTGATCAGCAGTCGTTTTCCAGCTAACTCTTTAAACGTATCCTCAACTGCCCGGGTCGCTTTCATCTCAAAATCTGGGATGAAACGAGCGTAGCGCCCACGATCTTCGTCAGAGAGAGTTCTCAGGAGCATCAGATCACGGATAGCTTCCAGCAGTTTGCCTTCGCCATCATGGAGCGCAAAGAAGAGTAGTGGGGACTGGTCAAGCCCGTTACTCCTAATCTGTTCCTGCAAAGCCTGTAGAGATCTATCGTCATCATCTGGGCTTAAGTAGACCCAGGTCAGTCGGCCTTTGGCCTTTTCCGGGGAAGTAGAGCCCAGCCAGTCATTGCGGAAGCTGCGAATGGCCCGGGCGTCAAGGTCGGGCGCATGCACGACGTCCTGTGAGAACTGCCATTCCTGTGTGCGGATGCTCTTGCGGTGCCCAAAGGACGTTACTGCGCTGGTATCAAGGCCCAACTGTTTCCTGAGCTCGGCGCTCTGGAACGCTAGGCTCGGGAGTACCGCGGTTCTGCTACGGACACGAGCAATGAACCGACGGAAATCCCGTGCGCCGGTGGCATCTTCAACAAAATCAAAGCACCCGGCAGCCTCGTCAAAGCTTAAGACGCCAAGCTCGTTTTCAAGTTCTTGCAGGGCCGCTTCAATGGTCTTGGTCGCGTGCGGAAGGCAGTAGGAGATGGCACGGACGGCCTCATGCCGCTTACCTGTCTTGAAACGGCCTATCCTGAGGATCAGGTTTGCAGCTAGTACATCTAGCTGCGCCTCGGTGCACTTATCTCGGTGCTTACGCAAGACCTGGTTATAAAGGATACAGTACTCACTCTGCTGACGCCCCTCTTCTTCTGCCCGTAACAACTCAGTGAAGAAGTCGCTTTGGATCAGTCGAATCGGATGGATGACTGGTGGCTCAGTGAAGTCCTGGAGCTCGTTCTTTGAAAGCAGTTCAAACTCGTTGTTGACGAAGGTCAAAGCGGATCGCTGTTGTAACCAACTTGACAAGTTAGCTAGCATCCAAGTAGTGACGGGGTGGAGGGGGTATGTGCCTTCCAGCACTACCTTGCTGAATTTAGCCCAATCACGCCAAAGACTTCTACCCGTTGCGGTAGGTAGCCAGTTAATCAAATCAGAATGGAGTTGAGACCAGTTAGTCGCCGCTCGAATGCTGTTGTCTCTAACATATGTCTGGAAGGTGGTCTGATCCTTGCGTTCGATCAGGTTTGCGAAGATTGTTTCCAGATTTGAAGAGAGATAGACTTTGTCGCTGGCCTCAAACCTGCCGACATAACGGACAATGTTAGAGCTCTTTTCCACCCTGGCCAAATACGTCTTTAAGTCGGACTGGATGAAGCCGACAAAGACGATGTTACGGCCTGCGTTCTGAATGGCCTCGAAGACTTGTTGGATAGCAGACTGTCCAGCCCGGGCCGGGGACTCGGATGCATACTCGATAAACCGGCCGAATTCGTCGAATAGGATTAGTATTTTGTTGAAATGACCTCGGTCGCCGCAGAAGGCATCCTGCAATTTACCAAGAATGTCTCCGGCAGAAATGCCGTCGTCCCACCGGATGGTTACGCCCGTTGCATGTTGGTATACCTTATTAATGGCTTCAAAGATGCTAGTCTCCGAGTCAAGGTTTGACTCTAAATATGTCGCTAGTGTAGCACCCTGCAAGTCTATTCCCACCTCAGTGGCTGCCCGCTCAAACTCTGCGGTGTAAAGCCCAAAGTTGCGCTTCAAGAAAATGCGTGCAACCTCGTAGGCCCTCGTGATCTCCCGCAGTGGACTCTCGTCCACGTTATGTTGTCTGAGTGCTTTTCTCGCGGCATTAAGGATTTCGTAGGTCAGGTTGAAATCCTTCATTCCGTTCAGCGCTATAACTAGATTAGGGCGGTCGATGGTCTCCGAGAGAGCTTGGCCCGCCGCTTTGTCAGCATCGCTTATGTTCTTAAGTATTTGCTGACTCACGTCGTTGCCAGGGGGCGTGCTAAACAATGTCGCTAGTGTTAAACCCAAGTGTGATTTACCTGAGCCATAACCAGCGACAGCCATTATTAGCGGGTTTTCTTCACCATCTGCATAAAGGCGCTGCGCGAGCATTTGAGTGAAGGTGCAGGTGTCAACTAGATCATGTGACCCGGACTGAACGTCATCCTGGGATACACCGAAGTATTCAGGACCATGGAAGACAAACGACCTTGCTGCGGCCACTCTCCGTCTTTGCTCGTAGAACCAATCAAGCTGTACAGCACCTTCGAAGAATAGCTCTTTCTTGAAACGCAATACCTCACCAAGCCGTACCACAATCTCACCCCTCTCAAAGCAGATTACTATACATAGAAGACAGGGCAGCTGAACATGTCGAGCGACGAATGAGGGTAATTGGTGTTAGCTGCTTGTTTAAGGCAATAAGCCCAAGGTCATTTAGGGAGTCCAGGATATACCAGGTTTCTCGTTCGCCCCACAAGAAAGGCCGACTCCAGTGCAGGTCAGTCAGCACCTCGTCCAAAGTGACTTCTTTGCGGTTTGGCAACACTTCATCCCAAGTCTTAAGCAGCGTATAGGAATAGGCGTGACGATAATCGCTCTGGTATGTGACCGGTGAGAATACCCATGTCTTGTCGGGGGTCACGTCGAGCAAGCCTAGCAGTCCTAAGCACTTTTCGGTGGTATAACAGGTCTTAACAGGAGTGAGTCCCACCCTGATGCCCGGGAACTCAACTGATGCAGCATTGCCCAGGCTCTTTTGCGGCACGCTTTGTCCCAGACCTGCGACCGCCTTCTGGAAAATGAATTGCCATAGAGCAGCCCCGCTGGGGGGGCTGCTCAGGTTATAGTGGCACACTAACAGGGTTAGTGGTTCTAGCAGATGTGGGTCATTGCTATATACCGACTCACCTAGTTCTGTACGAGTGAGCTTGTGAGTAGCGCCGTCGGCAGTATCCTCGAGCAGCCCCATGTAGACTGCATAAGCGATGTGCGGCTCCACTTTGCCCGACTGCTTGCCGGTAGGGATGCCTGTGCGCTCAAATATGTCTTCCTTGGTCATCGGTGTGGTTCCGTCAGCAAGCTCCAGCAACTTGCTCAGATACTCCCGCTCAGGCGCAAAGGTTTGGTGGAAGTTAAGGTTATATCCCGCATTCATAGTTAATTAGTCCTCTCTGCCATGCTTGCTACTTTAACTATTCGAGGCAGGCGCTTTTGGAGCTTGCCGTTGCGGGGCTCATATCCCACCACCACGCACTCACCCTTCTGCAACTGGGCAAGGCGTATATGCCAGCCTTGTCGCAGGCTCTTATCCGGCTCAATCGCAGCAGCAATATCAACGATCTCAGCTTCCGGTGGATTGAAGTAAATTTTCTGGCTGGATTGTTGTAGTCGCTGGATCTCGTCAACAGATAGCTGATTCTTAATGAACTGGGTAGCGAACCACCCGGACCATCCGAACTTCCGGCCTTCTGTCAAGATCTTTGTGCTTGGCGACTTGCTGCCATGGTCAAGGTTCTGTGCTTCATCGAGTATCACTGGGAACGGGAACTCCTTGCTGCCATGCTTAACGTTGTAATACCAGGCGTCCCACAGAATAAGCTCGGTGATCACAAGCTGAACATCGCGTGTGAACCCTGAAAGCTGCACAATGAAAATCGTACCCTTGCCGTCCCGAATCTTGCTCCAGTCGTAGCTCGCCGCACTATCAAAAGGTTCGCGGTCTACTAGTGGTTCAATCTTCGATAGCACCGTCTTGGCGTTGGGAATCTCTTTCGCCACTTCTTTCAGTTCCTCGCGCAGCAAGTTAAGGTTCATCTTCTCGCCATGTTTGTCGAGGCCATCTCGGGTAGCCTTGTAAATGGCGCTGGCCTGCTGGTCACCAAAATCGTAAACAGCTTGGAACACGCTTTTGATACGCTCTGCCACGTCGACTGATTTCTGTGGCGATGTCCTGCCCGCAATCTCTATTTCATGTCGCTTGAACGGATTGATCGGGAAGGGCTGATGATAGACCGGGAACTCAACTATTCTACTTCCAAGGAAATCCCTGAACTCGGGTTCAAGCTTGGATTCTGTAAACCCATCAGTGTAATCAAAGACCATGCATGAGATGCCGGCTCTAGCTAGTTCAAGCATCATCGACTGAATTAGATACGTCTTACCGGTTCCGGAATTGCCTGAGATCAGAATGTGTCGGTTTGGTAGTAGAGCATGACCGTATTCCCAGTATACTTTTTCCCTGGTCTTCGTGTCCTCACCAATCAGGACCCTAATGTCAGCGAGGTATTCCTCTTCCGGTTCAGTCTTTTCGCGGCAGACATCATCCTGGCCATCCGAGGACTTGTCAGCAGGTGTTTTGGCTCCCGCAGCGGTTGTGCTTACCTTGCTATCATTGTCAATGGGGTCAGCCTTGGGATCTTCTTCATCTTCTCTTGTCAAAGCCGGGTCCTCATCAATCGCAATAACGGGTATGCTGATAGGGTCAGGTTTGACGACTTCATCCAGCGAGTCATCCCACTCGTCGTCCGTCAGCCCCTGCTCGCCCTCATAAGCATCGAGGTCATCATCCGAAGGCTCCAGGAATGCGACAGGAGCTGTCCTAAACTGTGGCGAGCGAAGCATCTTCTGGATATACAGCTGCCCAAAGGGCTGTTCAGTCACTTCGAAGCCATTCTCGCCTTGCCAGAACTCCTGGTCGCCACGTTCGTAATCCGCATCCAGCCAGAACGTGAATATGCGGCCACTCCACTGAATCTCAAAATCCCCTGATAGGATGTCATGCAGTGAGCGCACAAAGTTTTCATACTCTGCGCTATTATCCTCTAGATTTATCTCGGAGAAAACGAGTGCCCGGTATAACTGTGCAAACCAATACCTCCGGTCAACATCAACGGAGCTTGGGTTCCATCGCTCGCTCAGCATCTCATATCCCGCTCGTAGCTGGATACGAGCTTTGTCCAAATGGGCCTCCGAGTAACCGCCCATCTTGCACTCTACCAAAGTCGCATGGATTACTAGCTCATCGCCTTTAGGGATTTCCAGAAGCAAGAAATCCGGTTGTTTACCGCCGTTTGATCCAACCTCGAACCAGTGACCATAAGCATCGAGACTTACAAGCGTGCGGATAGCATAATTGGGGTGAAGCGTAGGCCCGAGCCCAAATTCCTGAGCCGTTAGGATGAAAGCTAGGAAATTGTGCATTTCATAATCATTGGGGTTGAGTGCCCTCAGCAGGCGGATACCATCTAGTCCTTTGGCCTGCTCCAGGCAATTATGGGCCACATCCTGCAGGCTATCATCCGGCCATTTTGGGAACTTGCGCTTTAGCTGTGATTGAAGGCGCCGGCTGATGTCGTCTTGCACCGTCTGGGATGATGAAACGGTATAGTTATACTCGCCAAACGGCCCCTCACCAGTTGAGAAGCTGATGATCCGACCATTTGAGCCATGAATTAGCCCCTTATCTATGCCGCTGTCGACACAGACGACCCAGTAGGCCTGATCGTGCAACGCGTCAAGCAATTCCCCCCAATGCTTGCTCAGGCTCATCTCTTTGACTAGCCTGTAATTGTCCACCTTATCATGCTTGTTGATAATCTTATGGACGAGCTGTGTGTGTGCATGCGCTGCTCTGAACTGTGTCTGAGACGCTGACATCAGTCTTGCCGCTGATGTCTTGGACACCGGAAGAGGCGGGTAGACCATTGGGAAACGACAATCCGACACAGGTAGTTCGTTCTGGTTCATCGGGTCAAACTTCGTCGTCATAGACTCTAACGGATTCTGCACAAAAGCCACATCAGCTTGCAGGGTTCGCAGTAGTGGATTAGCCTGAATCTTCTTAAGCTCAAATGTCGAGCAGTAGGTTTCAATCCGGACGTTGTCTTCTTCGCTGAAGAAGTTATCTAACCAGTATTTCAGATAGCCTCGACCACCCTTGAGATGGGTGGGCAGCAAGACATGCAGCCTGATCTGTACAAAGGGTAGCTCTGTCTTTAGTTCCTGCACTATTTCGTGAACTCCAGCCACCACGGGTTGCAGGTCCTGTGGATTGACAAAAAGTAATGTCAAGTCATCTGACTGGAACGGGAAGGTCGCTAAGTAATCTCGGACCTGTCGAGCAAATAGGCGGGATAGAGAGGTATCCTTCCGCATTTCGCCAAGCGATGATGACTCATCCGTCACTATGTCATGGTTCCCGCCGCCAAAGCTAGAAAGCATTATCTCTTTCTGCTGGTCATCATGGTAAAGGCAGTAGTACGCAAACGCGTTCTTTATAGGCAGAGACTTATCGCCATGACCAATCAACACATCAACTGCTGACGTTATCGTAGAGAGCTGTTGCAGTCGATCGAACTCGGCACGGAGTCTGGCCTTCGGATTGGATGGCAGCTTCTCCAATAATTCCGCGCAGGCCTGCCTCATGAACTCGGCTTGGGCCTGAATCTTCTCGAGCATTGCCGGGTGGTATGGCGGCACGATTGCACAGGAAACGTTCCTCTGCAGCATGCCTTCTTCCACAGACGATGTTATCAGGAAAGCGTTTGCTAACAAGAAGAGCTGTTGCTCAACCAGTGCCGTGTAGCTGGTTTTACCTACTTGCTGCAGTATTCTTGTGTACTGACTGGTTAGTTTTGCTGCAGCTCCTGCTCCGCCCGTAATGCCAGCATAGAAGCCGCTGTCACAGGTTTCTTCCCAGAACGCGGCAAACTTCTGAGCTAGGTCAGCAGCCTGTAGGGTCACTTCCGCCCCCTCAGGCATCCTTTCTGCGATAACGGCCGCAAGGTTTGTGAAGTCTACAGGGAGCTCATCGAGCACGGCCAGGAAATCCTCTTCGTTACTCAGTTGGGTAATCTCTGCGGCTTTGCTGTACATGCCAAGAGGCAAGATACCCTCAGTGCTAAGTTCCATATGCTCCTGCATGCCACGCAATAGCACAAAGGCGTGAGACCAGGCATTAACAGGTTCAAATTCCCAGATGTAATCAACCTTTGTCTCCTCTGGGTAGGCCACAATTTCTATGTCTGCTTGTGAGAGTTTGCGGCTGGCGGATGCTGGCTTAACTGGGATGTTGTCAATCATCTGCTCAAAGTTTGCCGGTGACATCGGGTCAGCATCGTCATGCCAACCAATTTTCAGCTCTTGCTCTCCTAACTTCCAGGACTCATGAGCGATAAATTGCATCGCTCCCCCTGCCCACGTGCTGATGTTCAGCCATTCGGAGCGGACCTCTTCTTCAGTTGTGCAACCGGCGAGTTTTACATCGGAGAGCCTATACTCCAATCGCTCGATCTCCTTACCTTCCTTCAAGAAACGCTGAGCGACCTCCAATGTTGTCCGCAAAATCATGTCCAAAGGCGACCCATGAACCTTGGGGATAGAAACCTTTGTCTTGCCGCCAATTTTGATATTCAGAACTCGGTCGATAAGCGCAAAGTCACACTGAAACAGCAGGGTTCTGCTTTGTGAGAGATCGACACCGGAAGAATAGTTTAGTAGCGCTTCCTGAAAATCGTCCCAGTGACCAAAGCTGCCTTTGTACTGGTTGGAGTAGTCGTCAATGACTTCGGGATGCTCCTCCAAATACGTGTCAAAACGCTTGTTCAGCTTTCTCAACTGACTGTCGGTCAGTCCATCGCTGTAACCAGTTCTCTCCCTAAACTTATTGGCATGGTCGAGTAGCTTCAGTCTGTTACTAGGGCTATGAGTACCTAAGATGTTAGGGAAATCCCAGTCTTTATGAAGTCTGGCGCTCATCAGTTCTATGAACTCAGCATGTGTTAATGGTCCCAGCTTCCCAAGTTCTTCGAACACCCGACTCAATGTCAGTAAGTCTACGGGGACGTAGCGGAACAGGCGGCGCAGAAACCCATTTAGATTGTCCCGCCAGTTGTCGTTATAATCGGCAACGAAATCCGCCCAGGCAGAAAAATCCCCTCTTAGCGCGTCTAGGATGCCGTCAGGGGTGATAGCGTAGAAGTCGGCCAGGCCGCCACGGTCCTCAACAGACTCTGTGCCCATTAATAGCACCAATCCGGAACTGTCGGCAGCATTATTACGCCAGAACGTCATACGCCCATCAACATCCACAAATCCTTCGTTCTTGAGGGCGTGGAGCGCCGGGCTAAATTCGCTAACTTTGGCTAGTTGGGCATAACGTTCGCGGGACAATTTTGCAACGAAATCTAACGCGCGCTGTTGTAGCCGTTTTTTCAGCTTTCGACATACCTCAAGGTAAACATTTGGATCTGGCATGTAGTCCAAGCGCAACATGCAGGTCTCAGCTCCGTGTGGCGCGTTGTCCAACACCGCGCTAACGATCGCGTCAACAAGGTATTTCATTTAGCCATTCCTCCAAACGGGTTCTCAACAATAGACGTCGCATCAGAGAGATCTCGCAGGAAGCCACATTGCTTGAGCAGCTCCTGGAACTTCTCCTGATTATCATCTAGGTCGCCGGCCCGCAAACCACGAACCTGTGCGCTCAACTCATCCGGCCCTATTACAAAACCGTATCGCCTGTTCAGCTCCTTTAGGAAGGAAGAGAGGAGCATCTTCTTGCCAGGCCTGATAATGGAAGTAACCAGGAATTTTACTAAATCCTCGTTTAGTGCAAAACGCATTTGTGCCCCTTTGGGTGGAACAACCAGCCCTATTTCCTTAGAGAGGCGACGGAAAAGCCGTGATGTGTGCTGAGCGCTCTTCTTTAAAGCTTGCCGCCTGACATCCCCGAACAGGGGGGACCCCTTGGGACTAAGACTAGTCTCTTGCCCTGCCAGTCTATCTAATGCAGCGGCGAAATCCTCTTCGCACGCCTGGTAGGACTCAATCGAGTACTTGCGCACGTTAGTGCCTGGCTTGCTGTTTACCTGTGTAATCCACCTGGGTGGGGTTGCTGCCCCAGCCAGTTTTGCTGCTTGTTCGTGCATCATGCGTAGAACCTGCATAACGATGCCCTTTGCTAGAAGATCGATCTTCTGTAGCTCTGGCAGTTCAGCCTCAAGAATGTTCACCATCTCTTCGCAGGAAAGAACAGCCCTTTCTGCATACCCTTCGGGTATCCATTCACATGTCTTACGCACAGTAATCTGTTTCTCAGCACCAGCGTGAGCCAGCCAGTTCTGCTCAATCCACTGAGCCAACCAGGAAAACTGCGGGAATGATTCCTTAATCAGCCTGACTAGACCTTGCTCTATTCGCTCTTTCAGGTCTGGGCGCTCCAGCAACCCGCGCAATAGGTGTAGGAAGTAGACTTCACCGCCACGCGCTAGGAAGTAATGCCCTTGGAACTGAAATGCTCCATCGGTCTCTCTGAAACCCGCCTCTTTGGTCAGTTGCTTCCGGGCTTTCGCATTGCCCATAGCTTCGACAAATGTCAGCTCGGGAGTAATTGGAAGCAAAGACTGTGCAAACCAAGCCCGATTCTTCAACACGGCGTTGAAGCCATAAAACAGATCCTGCAGCAGGAATAGCACATCTCGCTTGCTCAGATCGTATGACTCCTCGATATTGCTTTCCAAGGCATGTAAAGTTTCAGCATGCGCCCATTTGTCAATTGGAAAGCGATGTTCCTGTTTACTACGCTCGAAGAAGACAAATCTCTTGAGCCCAATACGCGCCACGGGTTCGTAGTACAGCTTGTCTGTCCATTCGTCCATGGATCTTACATCAGGAAATTTAAAGGGTTCAACTGAGCCGATATGCTTCTCTCCCCAGCCTTTTGGAGAAATAAACACTAACAAGAACTCCAGCAGATATTCATAAACAGTCTGCGAGTCATACAGCCTGTGACCGAAACCTTCGATTGCTAGGTTTCGTTCTTTGTCAAGCGTTTCACGCTGAATATTTGGGTAATACACGTTCCGCACCCCCACTATTCGATGTACAGCTTGTTTCCGACTAACTCGAAACGAAGCCGTTTGGCGCCTTTGCTTGTCTGGAGCAACAAGGAAAATCGTTTCTGGTCCTCGTCAACATGATGAGAGTACTTCTCCATCAGGTTTGCCTTAAGCCGGTCTATCCCGTGAGACAGTGAAGGAGCCAATGCTGTAGCGACAGCCCCATCTGATATTTTCCTGAAGTGCTCAAGCAACGGGAAATTCACAGGAAACGACAAATCCTTAATCTTCAGCACAATCTCGTTCAGAGGTACATCCTGACCAATGGTGCCCTTCTTCGGTGAAGACTGAATAGAAATGTCATGAATTGGCACAGAACCCTTAAGCAACTGGACATACTGTGTGACAACCCCGTCTCTTCGTACGGTGAGCGGTATTTCATTTTGATCAGTAGGAGGCATCCCCGTGAACAGTGTATATAAGGCATTGAATGCCCTACCTTGCAGCTGTTTTCGATCCACTACGCCCAGTCCTTGATTAACTGCGCGTAGGTAGATGGGATAGAGGGGTGAGTACACCTCGCCGAGTAGGTCGTCAAGACACGCTTCCGCTTTTAGTGAGCAAAGCAAATAGAACCGACGGATAGCCCTCCTATGGAGTAAGCGCACCATGTCGTTTACAGGGGCTAGCTTGGAAATTCTGCGGTCAGTCTGCTGCAACAGTTGAGCCGTATCGGCATCAAACTCGGAATAGTCCTGCTGCACAAACATCCGGTAGTCGGCTTTTAGACTCACACCGTCCAGACCCATAAACTCTAGATCGGCAATCGCCTTAATCTGCTTTGCGGCAGAATCCTGATTGAGGCCGACGTAGCCAAAGAACAGGTTTGCGAAATGGTAGTCAAACTGAGCCGCTGCTTTCAGCTTGGCGGCTGCGGCGCATGTCAGATTTCCCGTCATGGCAAATGACAGGTGAGCGACTATCTGCCTGACTGTCAATCTATTGTCATGCTCCTGTAGGTGCCGATAGAAGGCCTCGGCGAAGTATGCCACCCGATCTGGCTTACTCGCGACCAGCTTAATGTTGTTATTGATTGGGCAACTATCAACTTCGCATTGTGCACATGACGCCCACATCTCGGGCTGCAGCATCCTCGAGAGGACTTGCCCAGCTATGTGAACGTTGTCGAGTCGAGCCATGTTTATCACGTAGCAAGGCCGGTCAGCTATGTACACAGGTGTGTCACCGTTGGTGTCCATTCGCTCCAAGAGCGCCATGATGGCTTCATCAGCCGTAGCCCCCATTAGACGTTGAGCTGTGTTAATCAGGGGACCCGTGTTTGATACCAGTACAGCTGACTGGCCCTGAGAAGGAGCATTAATCACTTGTTGAAGTAATGATTCTTGCTCATCCTTCGTTAGTTCGCTCATGTCTTTAACGTAAAGCATCCTGATGCCATCCGGTGATGTGACTTCACCAGTTCGCTTAAGCTTCTCCCCTGGCGGCAGGCAGAGTAGATCCTTTAGCAGTTGGGCCAGCAAGCTGGTTTTTCCGTCCCCAGCATGACCCGTAAGGATAATTGCTGCTGGTTCGTCTGTGACCTTATCTCTCAAAAAGTCGCTGACTGAGCGCCTTACCAGCATTTTGTCGAAATATGGACTTTGCACTTGCCACTCGGCTAGTGCGCCCTTGCCATTCGCATCGGCGCTATTCATCGAGTTTAGGTAATCGACAAACTCATTCGGCAAGTCATTTCACCCCTAACATCGGACTTACTGTGGACGAAATACTAAATGACCCTATTCGCCACTTAGCATGTCATTCCCTGTAATAATTTGTAGGATGGGCAAATAACATTATCTTTTTAGCAAACACTTGTGCGGTTGTGATCATAGTCATTATAATGGTCGTGAACGTGGACGAGCTAGCCGTGTAAATCGCTATGTTCATCCAACGGCAGGAAAGACTGAGTTCGCGTTGAACCTTAATGAAGCGGGGTGATATAGTGGACATTCTTTGGTGCGAGCGGTGCGGAACACCTTTACTGGGAAGCACTTGTGGCATCTGTGGAAGCGATGGTAAACGAATAGCCTCAGATATTAGACCGGTTTTCCCGCAGGAGAAGCGATTGCTCGAAGTCATGCTAGATCTTCCATCAGGCGCCCTGATGCAGAAGACGGTTTGGGACACAAATAGTAGTAATCTTTTTATCGACGGCGAAGCACTCGTCCTGAACAAGGGCAATCTGATGCAGCGTGATCCGTCAGTCATTAGGGAAGAAATCCTTAGGTACTCCGTCAATGAGGAGGGGCAGAAGTTTTTTGATAAGGCTGTCTCAAAATTCGTGGAAGCAAATCAGCAGCGATTGAATGAGATTGAGCTAGAGGCGTTTGACATAATTAAGCAAGCTCGGGCGGGGCGGGAGAACCACATCTCAATGGTGTCATTCAGTGGAGGCAAGGACTCGACTGTCGCATCCGACCTGGTCAGGCGTGCGTATGCCAACCAGTCTATAATACATATTTTTGGCGATACCACCTTGGAGTTGCCTGAAACGCAATTATATGTAAAGAGGTTTAGGGCCGAGCACAAGAAGACCCCGTTCTTGGAGAGCAAGAGTCGGCATGACTTTCTCGACCTGTGTAACCAGATTGGGCCGCCAAGCCGTGTTATGCGCTGGTGCTGCACGGTTTTCAAGACTGGGCCAATAAGCCAAACATTTGAAGGTCTGAGCAAGACTAAACCGATTCTCACCTACTATGGGATTCGGCGTTCTGAGTCAAATCGTCGTGCTAACTATGAAGCCATCACTGAGTCCCCAAAGGTCAGCAGGCAGACCGTCGTATCGCCAATCATCAACTGGATTGACGGGGATATTTGGCTGTACATATTTGCCCACGGCTTGGACTTCAATGATGCTTATAAGCTTGGTTTCTCGCGAGTCGGTTGCTGGGCTTGTCCCAGCAACAGTATGTGGTCGTTCCATCTCACCCGTGTCTACCAGCCAGAGCTAGCAGAGCCTTGGCGGAATTACCTCTTAGAGGTTGCTGTGACTATGGGAAAGCCTGATCCGGAAGAGTATGTAGACTCCGGCAACTGGAAGAAACGCCAGGGGGGGCAGGGGTTGAACACAGCCTACAAAGGCATAGTGACATCTCGGCCATGCGGGGATGATCCAGATGCCAAGACATACACACTTACCAAGTCTATTAGTGAGGACTTATACGAGTACTTCAAGCCGTTTGGTGTTGTTGATCTTGGTCGCGGTAGATCGCTGCTGGGCGAGGTCTTTGTCGTGGATGCAAATACCCAAGACCCGATCATGGTATTGCAGGGTCGAAGCGGCACAAACGAGCTCCGGGTGAAGATAGTAAACTCAAACAACCCGACGCTCTTGATGCAGAGGGTGGATTGCCAAGTACGGAAATACCAGTCCTGCGTTTTGTGTAGTGGTTGCCCCGCCATATGTCCAGCCGGGGCTATTTCGGACAAGACGGGCCGCTACGTGATTAATGAGGACAAATGTGTACATTGTCTACAGTGCGTCAGTCACTATGACACGGGCTGCTTGGTCAGCAAGGTGCTCAAGACAAAAAAGGGGTCGATATAATGAGTTTTGCTAGACATCAGACATTCTACTTACGGGCGGGGTGGCTGGCGAAGGCGATTGACGAGCTAAGTGCCGAGGTTGTAGATTATGGGCCGTTTTCTGGAAATGATGCTCCCGTCAGGCTCGGAATAGGCAAGAATATGGTGCAGTCTTTGCGTTTCTGGGTGCAGGCTACCTGGATCGCGGAGACGAAATCCAAAAGGCTTGTGCTCACAAAGTTTGGTGAGGCTGTGAAGCAGTTCGACCCATTCTTTGAAATGGACCTAACCTGGTGGATTATTCACTATCATCTCGCGACCCAGAAGGAAGAGGCAACATCCTGGTACTATCTGTTTAACGAGTTTCCCGATAGCGAGTTCACCCGCCTTTCTTTTATCGAAGGGCTGACGAACTATGCTGAACCTGCGGCATCCGAGTCATCCTATCAGAAAGATTACGATTGCATAATCGCGTCTTACGTTGAAAGTGATTCTACTGGGTCGCCCGAGGACAACACCGACTGTCCGCTGCGCCGACTGGGGCTGCTACGGCAACAGCGGCGTCAGGTCACCCGCAAGAGCAGCCCCAGCATTGACATACCGGCGGAAGTGCTTCACTTGGCAATCAAGAACACCCTGTCGGTGAGCACCCAAAATGCGCTCGCTCTCAACATCAGTGATTTGCTCAAAGCGCGCAACATCGGTCCTGTCTTCAATCTTAGCGTTGATGCCATCTACCGGTATCTAGACCAACTACAGGAAAGGGGCTGGTTGCGGTTCTCGCGAACAGCTGGTCTAGATTCGGTCATCCTCGAAGACTATGACCCTTGGGTTTTGGTAGATGCTGCGTATCGAGAGAAGGGTAGAGGGGTGACTACTGTTGAAGCTTAGCGAGGTAATCTCGGTATCGCCCGGCTTCCATCGGTCGGTGAATATCCGGCTTGATCTAGGTGACGCGGAAAAGGTTTCCAATTACATCCCCACTGAAAAATCCGACATGGTAATCGAGCACGTAGCAGCTGCCTTGCGGGGGAAGGCAGCGGATGGTGCTGTAATGCTGATTGGCAGCTACGGAACTGGTAAGTCACATCTCGCTACCTTCCTGGGTAGTGCTGCCGGAAGGACGGTTCCGAACGATTGCTTTCAGCCGGTGGTTCAGAAACTGCGCAGTCGGGATGCTAGGAAGCACGTAGAGGCGTTGCTCAATGAAGGTCGATATCTAGTAGTTGCGGTCTCTGGATCGGCTGATCTCAGACTTGACCAGCAATTGCTGCTATCACTTAGACGGACAATTGATGAGCAGGGACTAGATATTGAACTGACATCTAGTTACACTGCCGCGACCCAGATTATAGAGAGATGGGAAAAGCTGTACCCAAACACATATCAAGCCTTGACTGAGTTGCTTGCGAGCACCAGCTATCCCGACGCTGATAGTCTTCTTGCTGGACTGGCTTCGTTCGATGCGGCTGCTCTTCGGGTCTTCGTCGAAAAGTATCCTGAACTCACTGCCGGTGCTAGCTTCGATCTATTATCTGGCCAGGTTGTTGAGGTTTTTCAGAGCGCATGCTTGGCGCTAGTGCAACGGGGCTACAAAGGCATCATGGTAGTTTTTGATGAGTTTAACAAGGTCATGGATGCATCGATCAAAGATGGGCATACGTTCAAGACAATGCAAGACCTCGCCGAGATGGCCAGCAGAGCCGATCAGGGTTTTGCGCTAAATATCGTGCTAATCTCCCATCGCACTATTTCCCAGTACGTAGATGAAGTCGATGCTGTGGTCGCTGATGAGTGGCGGAAGATAGAAGGTCGTTTTCGCATATTTGATGTTTCCAACAGGCCCTGGGAAAATTACGACCTGATAAGCCGCGTCTTGCGCAAAGAAAGGCAGGACTTCTTCGAGCAGCTAAGTGAGCACAATCCCGTTATCCAGGAAGTGGCAGAGAGCAGGTTGCTAAATACCCTCTTTGATGGGCTGAACAGCTTGAGCCCCAATGAAAGCTTTGATGTTACCGAGGTCATTGCACGGGGCTGTCTGCCACTCCATCCAGTGACCGTATTTCTGTTGCCAAGGATATCTTCTAAACTAGCTCAGAATGAACGAACGCTATTCACCTTTCTCGCCGGTCAGGATAACAGCCCGTTGCCTGCTGCTCTTGAACGTGAGGTTGATCACTTTTCTTACGTCTTGCCATGGGAGCTGTATGATTACTTCGAAGACCAGCTCAGCCGCGCACAGGACCCTGATTTGCGGGGTATATGGACAAAGGTCACAAACGCACTTGAGTCATTGCCTGAGAACGCCACGCCCGAACACATTGAGCTGCTAAAGACAATAGGCGTATTACTTGTAGGCGGTAACTCAACCAGCCTACCATGCACCCATTCGATGGTTGAGTTTGCTTTGGCTGGCCAAGACGCGTCTTCCGCAATCGCTGATTTGGTCCAAAGGAAACTGATCTTCGTTAAGCAGTCTACAGGCGAGATAGACATTGTTGAACCCGCTGATTTTGATGCCGCCGCTGCTGTGGAAGAGTGGCTAAAAACATGGTCACCGAGCCGGTCTCCGTTTGAGTTGTTGCAACAGTTAGAGATGCACTACGTTATACCGCAGCGCTACAACCATAAGGCCAAAATGACCCGTTTCTTTTCACCGGCTTATGCTGGGATTGGCGACCTGCGCAGCATTTTGCCTGCTGGTGAGCTGGCACCTCAGTTTGATGCATATGATGGCGTAATCTGCTATCTATTCCCTGAGAACAGAGAGGAATTGGTTGCTATGTCGGAACTAGCGACCAACGTTCGAGACCCCAGGGCGCTTGTCGTCTTGCCGACTACACCCTTGCAGATCAGGCCGGCCATATTGCGGGCAGCCGCCTTGGATGATGTCAAGCAGAAGCTGAAGGAGGATGGTGCCGATAAACGCGTACTGCACCTGGCGGAACTCCACCTGCAGGACGCGAAGCAAGAGCTCTCAAACAAGCTTGCCAAGCTCGTAGTTCCGTCCATTAAGCTCCGGTACTTCTGGCAAGGTATCGAACGCAGTGACGTAACTAACCAACAAACCCTGTCCGGTCTCTGCTCAGAAATCATGGACAAAGTCTATGATGAGAGCCCTTGCTTCAACAACGAACTGGTCAACAAAGCAGCACCAACGTTGACTTCTCGCAGGGCACGAAATGACGTCATAGATGCAGTACTGGGTGAACGAACTGACCTTCGGGCAAGCCTGCGCTCTGCTCAGGAGCGCTTTATGTTCGATACGCTATATGGACTTCCGCGTTTATATGACGAAGCGGAATCTAGGCTGATCACTTCATGGCCTAAGAAATATTCAGTGCTGCAAATGATTGAGGACTACTATAAAGCGGCCGGAGACGAACAGCGGGGCTTTGAACCGCTGATCAGAGCGCTTTACGCTCCCCCCTATGGGGTAAGGGGCGGGGTCATTCCTGCCTTGCTGGCAAGCTGCATTGTTAAGCTGAAGCTCTATATCACTATTAAGGATGCTTCGGGTAGAGACTGTCAGATTGATGCTTCGCTATTAGATAAAATCGTAGAAACGCCAAGAAACTACTCCATAAAGCTTGAAGCATGGAATCCCGCTCTAGAGCGGTTAACATCCGGCCTTGCGGAGATTTTTGGGAAAGGGCGACCTGATGAGGTTTTCTTTGCCAACCGGTTTGGCGAGCTAGGATATGAGGTATTCAGATGGTTCTCTGGTTTGCCACGGTACTCGCGGGAGACGGCAAAGGTTAGCAGACCTGCACAAATGCTACGACGAATCGCAAAGATATCCAGCCAAAGACCACGGCAGGCGCTGCTGGCTGA
Organism: Bacillota bacterium; assembly: GCA_023436245.1. GTDB lineage: Bacteria > Bacillota > UBA994 > UBA5500 > UBA5500 > JAEZJZ01. The sequence goes on from JAEZJZ010000008.1 coordinate 29,086, forward strand.
ACTCCCTCGCGTGCTCAGGTTTGAAACAGTTACGCTTGAGAATGTAGACGAGCTCCTAGAGACGGTGCGGACGGCTAAGACTGACGTTGAAACAGCACTCACAAGGCTAGGGAAATCGGTCCGAGCAAGACTTGAAGAGTTCCTGCTCGATTTCGGGAGACCGCAAGAAACGGTTATCAGCTTAGCTCGAAACATGGTTCAGGACCTGACTGCCGACGGTGTTAGTATTGAATGGAGTAACCTCGCGGCTTACGTGCTAGGGTTTGAGACATTCAACGAAGATGAGTTCGTCTACGGGTTAACACATAAGTTAACAGGCATTCGCTTGGAGGACTGGCTGGATACGACGGAGGACGACCTAAGTGCCGTACTGGATGACATCCGGAATGCAAGTAAGCAGGCGGCCGCTAGTGAAGACCTAGGGCCGCGCATCGAACTTGCCTTCCACGAGACGGCGAAGGCGGAGAAGGTCGTGCTGCAGATTTGCGAGGTTTCTGACTTGGGCGAGATGCTGCAGGCACATATCGAGACGTCCATTGACAACTTCGGAGATGCAATCTCCCCACTCGAGAAACGGCAAATCCTGATTAACATCCTACGCAAGAGTCTGTAGGTGATCATGGTGAATGGCATTTATCTTGATAACGCAGCCACTACATTCCCAAAACCTAAAATAGTTACACAGGCAGTTAACGACTGCCTGTGTAACTACGCTGCTAATCCCAAACGTGGCACTAGCCCCCTGGTGAAGGTAGCTAACGAACAGCTTGAACTTGCTCGCACCGCACTGGCTAAACACCTTGGCTGTGCTACGGAGCAACTCATCTTCGTGCCGTCTGCCACTTTTGGCATCAACCAGGTTATCCAAGGCTACCCGTTAAGGGCGGGGGACAACATCTATTTGTCGCCCTTTGAGCACAATGCAGTAGCACGCTCGGCGGAGTTCTTACGTGAGATGAAGGGCGTGGAAGTGCGCCCACTGCCCATGGATCGAGCCTGTAACCTTGACATCGAGGAGACGCATCGCTGGTTCTCCGCGAAGCCGCCTAGGCTAGTGGCAATCACTCATGCCAGCAATGTGACTGGAGATATCCTGCCCATTGAGCGGGTGATTGAGCTAGCCCATAAGCATGGCGGAAAGGTCCTAATCGATGGTGCGCAGACTGTTGGCGTGTACACTCCTCGCCTGGATGAGTACGACTATGACTTTCTGGCCTTTTCCAGTCACAAAGGCCTGTACGGCATCCCTGGGGCGGGTGGCTTGGTGATTAAGTCGGGAGGCTTGGAGCTAATGCCCATAGTTTTCGGCGGCACCGGCATTAACTCGGAAGAACTGACCATGCCAGACTCTGCGCCGGAGCGGTTTGAAGCCGGGACGCATTCGTTGCCCGCTATTGTATCTATGCGGGCAGGTCTGGAGTGGCTGCAGGGGGTCGGTTTCGAAACAGTGCGGTCCCGCGCGGCCGGTCTTTGTGAGGAACTGATCGCTGAGCTCGAGGTGTTGCCAGGCGCACGCGTTGTAGGACGGCAGTCCCCGCATGGCAATACAGGCGTAGTTAGCTTGGTATTCGATTGGGTTACTCCACAAGAAGTTGGTGCAATGCTTGATTCGGAGGGCATTTCAGTGCGGGCAGGACTTCATTGTGCCCCGTTGGCTCATACAGCGTTTGGCACGATGCCTAACGGGACAGTAAGGATAAGTCCGTCCTACTTCAGCGCAAGGGAAGATCTCGCAAAGCTGCTAGCCACGCTTATGAACATGTAGGGTAAGCTGGCTGTTGGCAAAGCGTCTGTAATGATGGGCAATGTATGCTGGATCTTCAAGTGGTGCTAGCGGTTTGAGGTCGAGCTTAACCAGAACTCTGTCACTCATACCACCCCCGCCTGCACAGCCCTTCTCAGCAGCCACGCTGGCATCGGTTCTTCCAACCGCCAGATGATGCTTATCGGGCGTGAACCCGTGTGCCTGACGTAGTTGGCTTTGCCAAGGTATACATAGGGCTGCGCTTGGTTGTTTACCTGCTTGAACTCACGCACAAATAACAGCACTTGACTCCCAAGCTCGCGATGATGAACGTAGCGCTGCCCGGTGGGAGAGGTGGCTGACGTTGTCGACTGTGATTGCCAGTGAAACAGCGTCTCGTTGATGGCGTAGTCTTCGTACATGGTGGTAGGAGAGAAGTCTTTCTCGGTCTTGTTCAGGTTGATCAGCAGAATGTCGGTTTTCTGCTCGGGCAGCCACTTCACACCTTCTCGCATTTCCGGGCGCTGGGTATCGTTCCAATACCCGAGCGCGGCCATGATCTCGTCGCGGGAATAGGTACAGTGCAAATCGAGCGGGCAAGGGAAGCCGTGATCAACTGGCTTGTCTACGAATGTAATCCGATCGTAGCACCAGGCGAGCAGTTCCAGCATTTCTGCACAGAGGTCTTGACTCTTGCGCACTCGCTCAAGCCCGGCCCTAGCATCTGTGATACCTATGGAGTTTGGAGTCCTCTGCCAGACAGCATAGTGGAACATGTTCAGCATGCGATGCTCTTCTTCGCTCAGCTTAGCCGGTAACTCGCCGCGCAGGCCTCGCTGCAGGAAGCCGATCCAGCGACGGGAATCGATGTGGCACAGGCGGCGCAGGGCCTTCTGCAGAACTACCTCATCGGGACAAAGATATGACTCGGTGAGGCCGGCTTCCGCGACAAGAGAGGCAAAGGTGCGACCGGTGCGGTAGATATCCTCCGGGGCAATTGATTCGTAGGTGCCCAGGAACGCTGTTAGGCTTGGGGCTAGGCCCGTGTCATTGGTGAAAGTGCGCAAACGCCTGAGGATGCTGGTCTTGTTGACAAGAGCCTCTTTGATGTTCTGAAGGACAGTGTCGCGCGCAACTCGCTCAAGCTGCACGTAGCAACCTTTGGGCAGCGCCGAAAACCCCTCCTCCAGTTCCTTCTGTACGGAGCGGGTAGTGCGGCTCATCATTGCGCGGAATCGCCACTCAAAGCTGTATTGCTTGTGAGCTTGTCCGATGAAGTCGAGCACGGTCAGCACGTCCTTGCCCTCTGAACGGCGCAGGCCTCGGCCCAACTGCTGCAGGAAGACGGTCAGGCTTTCGGTGGGGCGCAGAAAGAGGACAGTGTTCACCTCAGGGATATCAACGCCCTCGTTGTATAGGTCAACTGTAAAGATGAAGTGTACTTCGCGGCTCACCAGTTTTCGCTGGGCAGAGTCGCGTTCGTCTTTGGTCGAGTCACCATGCAGGGCGAGGGAGGGGATACCCTTCTTGGTGAAACGGTCGGCCATATACTTGGCATGCTCCACGCCAACGCAGAAGCCGAGGCCAATCACCTGGTCGATATCTGTCACGTAACGGTGCAGCGCGCCCAGAATGGCATCAGTGCGCATGTCGCTGCCGGTGTAGATGTTCTCAAGTTGGCCGACATCGTAGCGGCCACGCTCAAACCTCACGTTGCTGTGAATGTCAATCGAAAAGTTGACCACCGCGCTAATCCAAAAGTTGACCACCCCAGCATGGGTTACGAGAGGTGATGGGACCCGTCAGGGTCCCGCAAGCAGGGGCAATCGAATCGATCTGCTT
>JAEZJZ010000044.1 GCA_023436245.1 Bacillota bacterium
ATCCAGCGCTCGGGCGCTGGATCGTCCCCCTGACCTATTTGCTATGCGAATGGCGGAAATTCGGCAGAAGTCGGCAGAACTCCCGAAAATCAAAAATGCCATCAAAGCTGAAAAGCTCGATGGCATCGGGGTTTCAATGGTGGGAGCAACAGGGATCGAACCTGTGACCTCTACCGTGTCAAGGTAGCGCTCATCCCAACTGAGCTATGCCCCCATGTTAACTTTGGTGCCGAGGACCGGGGTCGAACCGGTACGGATCTCACGATCCGCGGGATTTTAAGTCCCGTGCGTCTGCCTGTTCCGCCACCTCGGCGAAATAGTGGAGGCGGCACCCAGATTCGAACTGGGGGATGAAGGTTTTGCAGACCTCTGCCTTACCACTTGGCTATGCCGCCTCGATAGCCGCAGCGCGAGTTTGCGAAACAAGGAGATAATATGGAGCGGAAGACGAGATTCGAACTCGCGACCCTCGCCTTGGCAAGGCGATGCTCTACCGCTGAGCTACTTCCGCATCTGTTGACTAAATGGTGGCGCAGGCCAGAGTCGAACTGGCGACACGCGGATTTTCAGTCCGCTGCTCTACCAACTGAGCTACCGCGCCAAGAGAAATGGCGGTGCCGATGGGAATCGAACCCACGATCTTCGGCGTGACAGGCCGACATGTTAACCGCTACACCACGGCACCGTGTTTGATGGTGGGCACAACAGGGCTCGAACCTGTGACCCCCTGCTTGTAAGGCAGGTGCTCTCCCAACTGAGCTATGCGCCCGTGACAGTTTCTTATTATACAAGACGCTGCCATTATCGTCAAGCTTCCGTTGAAACCATCGCCCGGAAGCCTGACCGGGTTGTGCGTCACAGAGAGGTGAGGCGAAGACTAGTATAACACCTGACAAGCCAAGTGTAAATGGCCAGCATTTAACAGCCGGGTGCATTGGACACGCTATGATCAGGCGTGCGACTCAACTTCAGATGCAAATGACAGCTTGAGCAGAGGCGGTGTCAGTACGGTGGTGGCAATCACTAGCAGTACAACACTGGAGTAGATCTCCTGGACGATCATACCATTGCGCAGAGCAAGCGCGGCGATCACCAACGCCACCTCTGCCCGCGGAATCATGCCAAGTCCGATCTGCAGGCTCTGCTGCCAATTGAATCCAGTGACACGAGCGGTCAGGCCGCAACCAATGATCTTGGTCAGCACTGCCAGAAAGACGAGGATCAACGAGAAGAGTAGACCGGTACTGCCGATGGCGCCGAGATCAGCATCCAATCCAATGCTGGCGAAGAACATGGGAATGAGGAAGCCATAACCGAGCGCTTCCACGCCCTGACCAACGCGCATGCGAAACCCGGTGCGGCTGATCAGCACGCCGAGCAGGTAAGCTCCAATCAGAGCAGCTACTCCGGAAACCTCGGCTAAGTAGGCGTAGACCAGGGTGGCGATCAAGGTGAAGCTGAGCAAGGCCTCCTTCAACCGCAGGTGAACTGCTGCGCGCAGGTATTTACCGATCAAGCGACTGCCAAGGGAGGCAGCCAACAGGAAATAGAGCAGCATGCGCAGCAGAAGCAGTGGCACCGAGTTCTGTGGCCCGCCCGTCAGGCCGACGACGATAGTCAGCACAATTATCCCCAGGATATCGTCGATCACCGCCGCGCCAAGAATGGTTGTTCCTTGAGGCGTGCGCAGTTGACCGATATCCAGCAATGTCTGCACGGAAATGCTGACGCTGGTGGCTGTCAGCACGGCTCCCAGCATGATCCCGGTGGCAGGAGGAAAGTGAAAGAGCATCGCCAGCAGAGGTCCCGCCAGAAAGGGAAGCAGCACGCCACCGACGGCGATCAGAAAGGACGGCACACCGGTAGTCTTCAGTTCATGAACGTCTGTCTCCAACCCGGCCAGAAACATCAGCAGAATCACGCCCAGTTCTGCCAGGTCTTTGATGCTTTGGCTCGGAGGGACCAACCCAAACAGGCTGGGTACCAGCATCACGCCGGCCAACACTTCGCCGAGCACGGACGGCTGCCCCAGTCGCTTGATCAAGTAACCAAATCCGCGAGTAACCACTAGGACCAGCGCCAACTGCAACAAGAACATATCTCCACCGCCTCCGGTCAAGGCTCCACTGCCTCTAGCTAACAGAGGTATTGTGCCCAGCCACAGGACAAAGCCGCATGATCTGCCGGATTACATCCGCGGTCGCTGGCAAGTCACTGAGGCTACCATTGGATTGGCCCGATTCAAAGAAGAGGAGTGACGTCAATGCCAAGTCTACTGGTCATGGTCTTGAACAAACCTGAGCCACAGAACGAGATCCTGCAGGTGTTCAAGCAGATCGGCGTCAAAGGTGCAACTATCATCGAAAGCATGGGCATGGGACGCGCCAGAGCCGAGAATCAGGTCACGCCCCTGATCGCTGGTTTGATGCGGGCTTTGGATACGGGTCACCACTACAATCGAACCATCTTCTGTGTGATTGAGGATGATGAGGTGCTGGCGCGTGCCGTGGAAGAGGCTGATCGCCTGGTGGATTTTTTACACCCCGGCAGTGGCATCATCTTCACGATTCCGGTCAATCTGGTGCGGGGAATGAGCAGTGGAAAGAAGGAATGACAAAAAGCGAGCCACTGACAGCAGTCAGCAACTCGCTTGTCTGGTTAAATGGTACGCCCGAGAGGAATCGAACCTCCGCTCCCAGATCCGGAGTCTGGTGCTCTATCCACTGAGCTACGGGCGCGTAATATGATACTCAGCTATTATACACAAAGTGAGATCAACTGGCAAGCAGCCGACGTCAGTTCAAGGTTGAGACCAGTTGCTTGAAGATGTTGCCGCGTTGCTCGAAATCCTTGAACATATCGAAGCTGGCGCAGGCCGGTGAGAGCACCACTGCATCTCCTGGCAATGCCTGGGAGTTCGCCCACGCGACCGCCTCCTCCAAAGATGCGAACTGTCTGATCGGAACTGCAGCCAGACAGTCACCATGCAGGCTGTGTACCGCATCGGCAATCTGCGCTGCTGTCTGACCAATCAATGCCAGCGCCCGCACCCGCCCCACCATCGCTTCGGCCAGCGGCTGAAACGGTATCTTCTTGTCGTAGCCCCCGGCAATCAGCACCACCGGAGAACGCAAGGCGGCCAGCCCGGCAGCAGTGCGCGTGGGAGAACTGGCGATGGAATCGTTATAGTACCTCACTCCACGTAATTCCCGCACGAACTCCAGCCGATGTTCGACGCCGGCAAATGAGCTCGCCACCTGCCTAATTGCGGCCAGACTGACGCCTTTGTCCCGACAGATGGCAGCAGCAGCCAGCATGTTCTCTACGCTATGCCAGCCCGGAAGCACCAGATCATCCACCGCACAGACTGCGTCGACCTGTTCTCCTTGAACCAGGGCTAGTTGCTCACCGATCAGGCAGGCGCCCGAATCCACCCGCTCGCGACGACTGAACCATTGCGTCCGAGCCGGCACACTCTGACCCAACTCCCGCGTCACTGGGTTATCCCAATTGAGGATGGTTAAATCATCGCCCGACTGATGGGCAAAGATATTGGTCTTGGCGTCAACGTACTCCTGCATGGAGCTGTGATAATCCAGATGGTTGGGGCTCAAATTGGTGATCACGGCAGACTGGGGACTCTGCTGCATCCCCATCAACTGAAAGCTGCTCAGCTCAAGCACTATTTCATCCGTCGGCTGAATCCCGAGCACTTCCTCGATCAGCGAGTGCCCGATGTTTCCTCCCAGGTAGACCTGTCGCCCGTCCGCCCGCAGCATGGCCGCGACCAGAGAGGTCGTCGTGGTCTTGCCGTCACTCCCGGTGACCGCTGTGATGGCGGCCTCCGCCAGCGCAAAAACCAGCTCAATCTCACTGGTCAACTTCGCCCCTGACTTGACCGCAGCCAACAACTCGGGCAGATCGGGGCGCATGCCCGGAGTGCGGAACAGCAGATCGCAGCAATCCAGATCAGCCAAGTAGCCTTCGCCAAGCTGGTAATCAACCGGTAGCCCCTGCAAGGCTGGAAGCACATCGGAGAGTCTCTCCGCAGGTTTGCGATCGCAGGCGACCACACTGCAGCCCGCTTCAAGCAAAAAGCGAATCAAGGGCACGCCGCTCCGCAATCCGATACCGACCACGGCAGCGCGCTTTCCCTTCAGTTCAGCCAGCACCAGTTCCTGACGCTTCGTCAACATCTAACACTTCACCTCTATACCTAAGTCTCGTCACTGGCCTGCCGCGCCAAACCAGACGCCGACAGTCGCAAGCAGCTGTCCCGGCACAATCAAGCAACGCAGAACGCTGGTTGCTCTATTTCGCCGTTTGGCATGCCGTTCCTCCCGCGGTTGGCATCTCGGATCAACGACTGCTGCACTGAAACCGATTGGGCTGGCGATTGCTGCGTGACAGTCGAGCTAGCGAGATGATTGCCCATCGGTCACGCTAGCAGCCACACCCGTCGTCAGGCCTCCGGCTCATGCTGCGGCAAGCCATTGGCATAGACACCGCGGTACCTGGGATCCAATAGATCGGCGATCCGAAGCATCAAGGTATCAATCTGTTCTTCCCGGCTGGCTTCCTCCCAGTTAGGAAGCAGTTCGGTCAGCCGGAAGGGCTCGCCGACCCGGACTTCGATCCTCGCACCCCGACGAGGCGTCTCGCCGCCCATATCGGTGTCGTTGATCGGGAGGAAGTCGTCGCTGCCCTGCAGTCCCACGGGAACGATGGGCACGCCTGCTCTCTTGGCGATGAGGATAACCCCAGCTTTACCGCGAATCAGCCCGCCAGAACGGCTGCGACCTCCTTCAGGAAAGATGAAGATGGACCGCCCTCCCTTGAGCGTATCGATGGCGCGCTTGATGGCATCACGATCCGGAGTATTCGGGACAATGGGGATAGTATCGATTAGCTCAGCCGCGACACGGGTCATGGGCGTCTCTTGCAGCTTGACGCCGGCGAGGAAAACGGGCCGCTTGCTCGCCAAGGATCGGCTCAAGAAGAGACCATCGGAGTTAGACAGGTGATTGCCGACGAAAACCACCGGACCGTCGGGGATGTTCTCCAACCCGGTCACCTTGGTGCTCGTGTAAACGTCAGTCAGGGTATAGATGATTCCTTTGGTCAGGGGCTGACGAACGCCGGAAGGTAACTTAGCCAACAAACTCAGCACAAAGTGCAGCACATCAATCACTCCGTATCAGGTGGATAATCCAGCAATTCGGCTGGTGAGACCGATTCTCCTGCACGCGCTTAGCTTACAGTGTAGTATCTGCAGATATCGCGCCATTAGGAGCTACTTGGCCAAGATGGAGAAAGTCGCCCGCGTTCGGCCAACTGCCTAGGCGTGACGCCTCAGTCCAGTTGAGTAGGCAGAACAAGAGACTGCCCCGCAAGACAGTCTCTAGTCCATCCCCAGACTTCGCCGCATCAGACCAAGTGCACACTCGGGGTGTGTCTCAGCCACCAGGCCGGCGGCGGAAAAGACGTAATCCCGATCGATCAGGAAGGATGGCTGCAGCGGCTTCAGCCTGTCTGGGAAGCGATTGTCCCAGGCCACGCCGCCCAGAATCGCAGTCGCGTCCGGAGCGTGGCGGAAAATCCCGCCGATGCCGATCACAGTCCTGACTGGCCTGAGGTCCTTCCCCCGAAGCAAGAAACTGCGCCCAAACGGCGTGACAAACGGCTGCAACCGGCCGGCGTGTCGGTCAACAGCCTCTCTCACGGCCAGCGTGGCCAGCACCTGTTCTCTGGCAGACTCGGCCGCGCTCCCAGGCACCCACGTTGGATCAGCCGCCAGCTTGGCGCACCAAGATCGCCAATCCTCAGATATCCCCATATGTTCCGCCAATTGACCGATCTCCAACTCATACCTCTCGGCCATGGCCACGGCACTGGAACGTAGCCCCAGGTCTGCCTCCACGCTGCGGTGGGCAAAGGGAGGACGCAGACCAACCGGCACCAGTTGATCATCCTGCGGCTGGCCGGATGCCAACGAATAGACGTCAGTAGTAGCCCCGCCGACGTCCACGGCCAGCAACTCGCCCTCTTCCCGCGCCAGGAGCCGAAGCGCCTGCAACACGGCAACTGGAGTGGGCATATCCACAACCACGCCATGCTGCTCCTGCAGCCTACGCAGCCCCTTCGCCAGCACGATTCGCTGCAGAAAGAGTCTCCTGATTGCCTGTCGGGCGTCTTCAACACTGGTCTCGCCCAACTTCGGCATCACGTTCTTGGCCAACACCGCTGACAGGCCTGCAGCCTGCAGCAACTGCACCGCAGCCGGGCCGACTTCTCTGTTTCCAGCGACCACGATCGCCGCTGACAGGCCGGACTCGGCCAACTGACGAGCGTTATGCGGAAGAATTGCATCGTCTCCCCCATCCGTGCCGCCGGCCAGCAGTACAATGTCCGGCTGCAGCTGCCGCAAGGCCTGCAAGTCTTCTGCCTGCAGCCGATGCGAGAAAACCGCCTGCACCTTCGCTCCCGCCCCCAGTGCAGCCAGCCTGGCCGCCTCTCCGGTCAAATCGCGCACTAACCCCACCGCAGCAAGCTTCAAGCCGCCGGCGGCGCTGCTGGCGGCCTGACGCAGGACAAACTGCGGCTCGCCTGGCAACTGCGGCAACAGCATGTCCATCGCCTGTTGGAAGCCGAGGGATACATCGCGGGGAGTGGTTGAGGCCGCGCTTCTGGCCAACAATCGCCCGGACAAAAGGTCAACCACCGACAGCTTGGTGTAAGTGCTGCCGATGTCGCAGAGCAACGCTTGCTCAGGCTTTCGCATTAGCTTTGGCCAGGAGAGCCAATCGCCGAGACTCGTCGATGGCCAAGCCGGTGTCTGGGTCGATTGCGACACAAGCCCCATCCACCAGGCGCGTGACTAGCTGTCCTCTGGCGGCGGAGTTGCCCCGCAGATGCGGCGCATCCAAAAGACCCGACTTGATGGCCATTGTCAACACTTCTGGGGAGGCTAAGGGGTCATCAGCCATCCCTTGACCCAAGCGGCGGATGGCTGCCAGCAAAACGCCTGCTTCGTCCAGCAGTTCTTGCTTGCGCCGCACCACTGCCGGGTCACTCGTGGCATCCGGCAAACCACTTCTAGTGTTCTGCAAGACGCCGGAGATGATTTCACAACTCTCAATCACATCGCTGGCCTTCGCAGCATGGTCAGCCTCAGAGAAACCGACCACATGCACTATGTCCGGGCAGAGCGACAGAGCCAAGTGGATGGATGACGCCAACTGGCCCTTCGCTTGGTTCAAGTTCGGAGAAAGGCTGGCCAAACCAGTGCGCACTTGGGTGAAGCTCTGGAACTCGGCATCATGCAGGGAGTGGATCAACTGCTGCTTGGCCAGCATCTTGGCCAAGTCCTGATCATACCAAGTGCCGTTAGGGGTATTGAACATGTACTGGGCGATGTAGTGCTGAACCCCTTGAGCTTTAGCGTTATAGGCAGCCAAATAGGCCATCGCTACCGCGATCACGTCGCTGGATTCACGCAGGCTCCAATGGTGGGCCTCGTTCACTTCCACTGGAATGCCCTGCTCCGCGTGCCAGCGGATGATCTGCAGGTTCTCCTGCATGGCGGCCAGCAGCGGTCGATTGGACCGACCGTCCAACTCACTGTACCAGCAGAGAGGAACGGCTGCCCAAGCATTGTGCAGCGTCTCCTGGGACATCTTCGCCCACGACAGGAGGTCGCGAGTGCCGGCGTAGACACGCAGCAAGGGGAAATTGCCGGTGCGGCTAGCTGCATACAGCGCGCGCAAGTCTTCCGGAGTGCGCACTGGCACGCCACCCGCTCCAGACTGAGATACATCCATCTCCTCTGGCCGGAAGAAGCTGGCTTGGGCGTTCTGATCCGGCCCGATGGAGATCACATCCAAGACCTTTGCCTCGGCGATCTCCTTAATCCCGGAGATCGTATCCGCTAAGCTGGGCAGACCGAAATGATGCCGGAGCAGCGGATACGGCTTCTTGCCGGCGATGCGCTGCAGCAGGCTGTCCGGATAGCGAACAGCTACCTCATCCACATCTCGGCCCTGTAGCCAGGCGATCACCTCATCCACCGGTTCCAGACCGGAGAAAGCGCGCACGAAATGACCACTGGCCTCAGCCGCCCTGGCGACGGGCGGGGTTCCGCCGAAGACCAAAGGCAACTCACCCATTCCGGCTTCCTGGAGCGCCTGCCGCGTCTCGTTCACCAAGTCACCAACCACTTCCGGCGTCAGACGGTAACTGAGCGCCAAAACATCTGGTCGGTATTCCATTGCGGCATCTATAATTCCAGTAATACCCACTGCCGGCCCTAGAAAAGCGGTGTCATACCCCTGCTCTTCGGCCAGGCGCAGGAACGAGAGAATACCGGCAACATGCACATCGTTGCCGAGGGGGGCTGCTAGAATTTTACGTTTTCGTTCTGCCACTGTGGACCTCCTTCCAATACGTAGCGACGAATCTCGGCTACTCCGAGTCCGGCTAGTCCCATACGTTCCACGGTACGCCCTGCGCGCCAGTAGTCCTGTTCGTGCAGCGCGGAACCGAGATGAATCATAGACTTGATTGCCGGGGTGGGCACGCCCAGCAGATCGCCCAGCGAGGCGATCGGCACCAAGCTCATCGGCACATCTTCGCTGATGTAGCGGCTGTACAATGACGGCGGAGCTTTGATCCCCTTGTAGCCCAGATTGTTGTGGATGGCTTCATGCAGATTGCGCCCGACTGCATCGTAGGCGATATACAGCCAATTGCGGGCAGAGATCGCTCGGATACCGAGCGCTGCAGCAACTGCCGTACGTTCTTCGTCCAGTTCCTCCAGCACCTTGGCCACAGACGGGGTAGCGCCTTCCATGTAGAAGTCGAACTCACCGTTGGTGGCTTCTATGCGGCCGGCATTGAGAATGGTCAAGCCGGGGTGAAAGATGGCTCCAATATTGTCCAGGCTGGTCTGCAGCACATTGCCTCCTGGAACAAATTGGGGCAAAGCCGGGCGCAATGCCTTGATCACTTGCGGGGTACGGTGGCTGGGGATGGCTGCCACCGGAACACTGTTCTTGATGCCGTAGATGGTCACCTGTGCCGGGTTGTTGCTACGGGCCGCATAAAGCAACGTCTGCGCCTCGGCCACCGTCACCGCAGGGCTCGTTCCCTTCTTGCGCAGCACGCTCAGGAACTCGAGTGCCCCACCAGTGCGTCCCGGGTTGAGCACGACAACCTGACCGGGCTGCAGATGCTCGGCACTCAACTCTGCCAGATCAAGGTGGCCAGTGGCTGGCACCACCACCATGATCACATCGGCATCAGTCACTGCCTCGGCAATGTCTGAGGTAACCAAGTGGAGCGCGCCAAAGCCCTCAACCACCCCGTTCACGGCAATTCCACCGCTAGCCTTCACGGGAGCGAGCCGCTCCTCAGTTCGGTTGTACAATGCCACCTGAAAACCCAGGAACGCCAAATGGCCAGCCATGGCCAACCCGCCATGCCCGGCACCGAGAATCGCAAACCTGGGGCGCTCACCGCTCCAGGTTCTGGTTCTGTCCATACTGATCAAAGTCATGCCTTCCGCCTCCTCTTCTATTATCTCCGCCGGCCGGTTCCTCAGCCCTGTTGCCTTCCACTGGTGAAATAGCGGAAGGAAGGCTGACGCCAGAACAGCGAGAAAGAGAGGCAGTCGACATACGCAAAGCAGGATCAGCCAGTCACCTCATCCTGCAGCCCTGCCAGCAGATTTCCTGCCAATTGGCGGGCAGCAGCCATTAGACTCTGACCTCGGGCTGTCGTGCGGTAGTACTTGCGAACTTTTCCCTCATTGGTTCTGGCCTCCATCACCAGCAGGCCGGCGGCCTCCAACTGGTGCAAGAGCGGATACAAGGTGCCGGCACTGACCTCCTGTCCGCGCAGGGAGAGCTGTTCCATCAGTTGCAGGCCGAACACCCAGGACGTCTCTGCCCGGTGCAACACATGCAGCGAAAGAAAACCCAGGAAGAGACGCCTAAGTAATGGTTCTTCCATTTCGATAACACCTCGATGTCGATCAACGATATCGGTCTTCGATAATGGCATTTTATCACACCTCCCTGGTAAAAACAAGCACAATGCAGCAAGAACCACCGGTGTTCCACCGGTGGCCTCTCAGCTGTCAAGCGTGAATCTGCTACTCCGGCGAGTTTGCACGCATTGCCTCCATTGCGGTGGCATTGCGGTAGATGAGCATCATCACCCCGCTGTAGTAGCGGTCCACCGTGTAGATGCTGGTGGCGATGATATCACGCAGCTGTTGCCGCGAAAGCTCAGACCCCGCCAGGGGCATGGAGATGCGGAAACGCAAATCGCCAGTGTCAACATTCTGTTCAAAACAGCCAAGCAAGAGGGCATAGTTCACCCGCGCGATATAGTCTGCCATGCGTAATCGCTTGATCACCGGCACCACGACCCCGATCTGAGTGAGCAAGCTCAGGCACTGCAGTTCTTCGTCCGCCACCAAGACGCAGGAGAGCGTCCCTTTCTCGCCCGATACATCGAAGAAGATCAATCCCTTGGCCGCAACCAGAGTGTAAGCCCAGTGCTCGTCATCCAGATACCGACAAACGTTTTCGAGGATTGGCACTCACCCATCCCCCCCTCCTGAATTGTGTTCTCGTTCATGTCTATGGTCATACAGCCTGTCCAAAGTATCAGTTGATGGATCGGCGATGACCCGAACACTGATCATGAGGCAATTTGAACTTGCCGGTTATTTCTGTTATCGTAGAGAGAGGGAAGTTTATTCCTTCCATAATCATTTGAAGGTGGTGTTTAATTGGTGAGAATCTGTGTACTGCACCGTCCTTACCGCAACTCCGAATGGCAAACGAAATTCACGGGAGAGTCGTTTCCCGATGATGCCATTGAGGAAGCGCGCCATCACGCGGCAGCCATTGCGGCCAACGGGCACGAGACAGAGATCGTTACCTGGAGCAAGGATCTGAACGAAAACATCAATAGACTGCAGACGGGGAACTTCGATCTGATCGTCAACGCTTCGTCACTGGAAGAGGTAGCCTTGCTGGAGCTACTGCATCTGCCCTGCATGGGTTCTGGGCTGAATCTGGTGCCGCTGGACAAGGCAACCCGCAAACGGCTCTGGCTGGAGTCTGGCGTAGTGACACCGGGGTATGCCCTCATTCTGCACCTGGACCAACTCGCCACTGCCAAGCTTCCGGAGTTCCCACTCTTCGTCAAGCCGGTGCGCGGCCGCGGGAGTGCCGGCATCTCCGACGAATCGATCGTGCACAACGAACAGGAGCTGCGACGCGCCTGTCAGCGCATCTTGGAGACGATGAATCAGGGGGCATTGGTGGAAGAGTACATCCAGGGGACAGAGGTGACAGTCGGCCTGATCGGCAACGGCGACGACTTGGAGGTCCTGCCCCCACTGGAAGTGGAGTATGGATCAGACGCCAAGACCAACTCCTTCGCCCACAAACAGGATCGAGAGATCCTGCACTGCCCGGCTCGTCTGCCGGATGAGGTAATTGCGCAGGTGAAGAGCGCTGCCAAAGCTGCGTTCCTCAGCCTGGAAGCGCGCGACTTCGGTCGGATAGACTTCATCTACGACGAGCAGCGGAAACAGCCGTACGCCTTGGAACTGAACACCTTTGCCGGGTTGCAGATTCTGACGGGAGCGGAAGCTCATCTGCATCAGAGCTATATTGGAAAGATGGCCATGGCTCAGGGCTGGACATCACAGGAGTTGTTCGCACGCCTGCTCAAGTCCTGCCTGCTGCGCATAGGCAAGCAATAGACACAAGGGGCTGTCGCAAAAGCCTATCCGCTAGCGGGCGCCAAAGGTGCAAGCCGATTCTTGACAAGCAAGAATCGCTTCATTGGAGCTCGCAACACTCTGTGTTGCTGGCATGGCGCCCCTACGAGGCCCATGCATACCCCGCTCACTCGTAGGGGTCGCATGAATGCGACCCCTGTGGTGCCACATCGTAACCTACAGAGAGCATTTGCGTACCCTAACGCGAGAGAGACGACACCCATCGTCTCTCTCGCGCTATTCATGGGATGCTATTGCGACAGCCCCTTGCTATTCCGCGTGCTGCGCGAATGCCTGATAGAGCACCACGCTGGTGGCAACTGCCAGATTCAACGAATCACAGCGGCCGACCATGGGAATCCGTACTAGTTGATCGCAGTCATTCTGCAGTTGCTGAGGCAAACCCTGACGCTCACTGCCGCTGAGCAGAATCAAAGGCCGCTGGTAGCTCGCTTGCCGATAGTGCAGAGCAGCCCCGCCCGCTGTGCCCACCAGGTGAACTGAAGTGCTGTGCCGCCATGCCAGAAAGGAATCAAGATCCGTCTGAATCAGGCGCAGGGCGAACAGCGAGCCCATGCTCGCCCGCACCGCGCCCGGGTCATAGGGATCCGCTGAGTTGCCGATCAGGATCAGTCCTACTGCCCCCACGGCGTCGGCCGTGCGCATGATCGTTCCCAGATTGCCCGGGTCCTGAGGTGCATCCAAGGCCACCCAAAGGTCGTCCGATTGCAACTGCAGGTCCTGCAGACTCTCCCAGCGCTGCTTGATCACGGCAGCCAGACCTTGTGGGCCTTCCTTCCCCGACAGACTGGCAAAGACCTGGCTCGAGACATTCAGGCGCCGCACGTGTTGTTTTGCGGCAATCAGCCCCTGGGCAAAGTCACTGCTCAGAAGCTCAGGCGCGACCACGAGGTACTCCAGATCGGCTCCGGTCTGGATGGCCTCAGCCACAACGCGGATGCCTTCCACAAAGAATACGCCCTGCTCCATACGCTCACGGCGCTGACGCAATAACCTGATTCGCTTCACGGTACTGTTGCTGACACTGGTGATCAGCTGATCACTCAAGGCACCCACCTCCTCGGCGACGATAAAACCTCAATAGCATGAATAGTTGGGGACGGTCTTGGGCCTGTGCTGCCCTACTGCCGAAATTCGGCTGTCACCCTAGTCCGCAGTTGCTCATCAAGCAGAATGTCCAGCCCAGTCAAAGCCATCGCCTTGGCGGCAATCAGCATGGCGGAGAGCGCTTCTGGTGTTCGGGCGGCCAGGCAGAACTCATGAGTATGACCAACCAGACTCTGCGGCCCAATGGACATGCTGGGGTGAATGGAGGGGGCTACATGACTGACGTTACCCATGTCCGTTGATCCCTTGTTGTCGCTTGGCTGCTCGATCTGCTGCACGCCTAGGCTCTGCAGGTGCAGGGCATAGCGCTCAGCCAGATTGTGGTTGGTGACCAAGTTATCGTTGGAGAGCTCAAAGGGCCTGATCTCCACGCGGCAGCCGGTGGCCAAAGCCGCTCCTTCCGCCGCAGCCCTTGCCTTTTGCACCACGGTGTTCAAATAGCTGCGCTCGGCGGCGCGGAAGTAGAATCTGGCCACGGCGCGCTCCGGGACGATGTTCGGCGCGACCCCACCCTCGCTGATGATCCCGTGCATGCGCACATCAGAGGTCAGATGCTGGCGCAGGGCATTCAGACTGTTGAACAACTGAATGGCCGCATCCAAGGCATTGACCCCTTCATGAGGCGTGGCTGCTGCATGCGCCGGCTTTCCGTAGAAGGTGAACTCCAACGGGTCCAGGGCCAAAGAGGAGGCTTCCACCGTAGTGCGCGCGCCTGGGTGAACGATCATAGCAGCATCATAGCCGTCAAACAATCCGGCAGCGGCCAGGACCACCTTGGCGCCATTTGTCTCCTCCGCCGGAGTACCAAAGAGAGCCACCTGCCCCTCTGTCTCGTCCAGCACTGACGCCAGGCCGATGGCCGCGGCCATGCTGGCCATCGCGATCAAGTTGTGGCCACAGGCGTGCCCGATGCCGGGCAATGCGTCATACTCTGCCAGGAAGGCCACCTTGGCCCCATCTCCGTGTCTAGCGTTGGCCTGGAAAGACGTCTCCACATCGGCCAGGGACCGAGTGACTTGCAGCCCCCGCTCGGCAGCGTAGGCAGTCAAGGTCTCCACTGCGAATCGCTCCTCGCCGCCTACTTCTGGGTGCTCATGCAGGGCTAAAGCTATTTGCTGCAAGCGCTCTGCCTCTCCGTCAATCGTGGCCAAAACTCGTTGCTGCAACTCACCAAATGCCATCATCAACACATCCTTTACAGCTTACTGCTATCGGTTAGCCAAAATCCAGCTCGTTGGTGCCCTACTAGCACATAGTTTAGCACGAAGAGGTAGCCTAAACCTGCAATTGGCTAAAAATCGGGAAGCGGGCAAAGCTTTCCGCCGAAAACCAGATACTATATAATGACCTACGGGGAGGGGTTGTCATGAAAGCAAACAAGCAAGCACAGCCACCCAGCCTGCCTCACCTGTTCAGCATCTTCTTCAAAGTAGGTGCTTTCACCTTTGGTGGCGGATTCGCCATGATTCCGATCATTCAACGTGAGCTAGTGGAGCGGCAGAACTGGCTGGAAGAAGACGATTTCATCGACATGATCTCGTTGACGCAGTCGGCACCCGGACCGATCGCGGTCAACGCCGCCGTCTATCTTGGCTACCGTCTGCGAGGGGTGGTGGGCGCCGGAACGGCCCTAGTCGGCGTCACACTGCCGTCGCTGCTGACGATTCTGACCATTGCCTGGGCACTGAGCCGCACCAATCTGGATTGGCTGGCGCATGCCTTCGCTGGCATTCGACCGACAGTGGTGGCACTGATCGCCGCTGCCGCCTACGCGCTGGGGAAGCGTACCTTGAGCAGCACACTCAACTGGGCAACCCTGCTGGTAACTATGGCCGCGCTCATTCTGCTGCGGGTGCATCCGGCCCTGCTGGTGATAGCTGGAGTGGCTGTCGGTCTGCTTTCGCAGCACGAAAGGAGCACCGCACCGTGAGCATCCTCTGGCAGCTGTTCTATACCTTCTTCTTTATCGGCTCGCTGGCCTTCGGTGGCGGCTATGTGATGATTCCGCTGATCGACCGTCAGATTGTGGTCCAACTGGGCTGGCTCACTCCGACCCAGTTCATTGACATCGTGGCCATCGCGGAAATGACACCTGGACCGATCGCAGTCAACTCTGCCACCTTCGTCGGTTTTCAGAAGGCGGGCGTACTGGGCTCCGTCACGGCAACCATCGGCGTGGTCCTGCCCTCGTTCCTGATTGTGCTGGCCTTGGCCTTGCTGGTGCAGCGCTTCAGTCAATCGGCCTGGCTCAAGGCGGCCCTTGGCGGCATCCGACCAGTGGTGGTCGGACTGATTGCCAGCGCCGTTTGGTCGGTGGGCAAGGAAACGCTGGTCGACTGGCAATCGTGGCTGCTGGCAGGGGTGATGTTCGTGCTCCTGATTCGCACCCGCATCCACCCCATTCTGCTGATCGCCATTTCCGGGGTCTTGGGAGTTCTCTTTTTCTAGATCAGACTGTGATGCAACCCAGGCAAAAGGCCTGGGTTGTTTTGCTGCCCGGTGTCGGCAACTACATATTCAACTCTCCGCTTGGCAGACTATCTGGGAGGGGGGTGTTACCAGTGCCTCGGCGCAAAAAGAACCAACTGATCCGGCCCAAATCCGTGCGGCAGGCCCATTCGGCGAAAGTGGCTGACGGACAGTTCTCTGGTATTTTTGAGCAAGACTGGTGCAACATGCAGGCCGTGCTAACGGACATGATCGACATGAAGACAAATCTGATCCGCACAGCCGATGACCGAAAGATCGGCCTGTTCATGTACCCGGACATGGTGAACACCCGCATTCTCAGTGACGACGTGATCAAACCGCTGCAGGCCATGCGCGGCCCACTCGGCGCAGAAGCCGTCTCCCAGGCGGTGATCAGCGCCTCCGAGACGACGACAGTGTCTGAGATCACCTCGGCTGCAGAGTCAATGTCTGACGGAGCAGTTGTGCTGGTCCTGGAAGGGCAGACGGAAGCTTTACTCGTACACATCCTGCAGGTTGAGCACCGCCCGATCGAGCGGGCACAGTCTGAAGATGTGATCATCGGCCCGCACGAGAGCTTCAGCGAGTCCATCGCCAAGAATGTGGCGATTCTGCGCCGTCTCTTGGCTACACCCCGGCTGAAGGTGAAGGCGATCGAACTGGGCAGACTGTCTCGCTCGAAGGCGGTGATCGTCTACGTCGAGGGGATTGCCCAGCAGAAGCTGATCGCCGAGGTGGAAGAGCGACTGGGCAGGATAGATGCGGACTACATCGGAGGGGCTGCCTACCTAACTGACTTCCTTGAGGACAACCCGCGTTCCATCTTCCCGTTGTTGCGGGCCACCGAGCGGCCGCAGCGGGTGATCAGCGCGCTGACCGAGGGCAGGGTCGTGCTCTTGGCCACCGGAGACCCGACCGCGCTGATCATCCCGACCTTCTTCCCCGAGTATGTGCAATCGTCAGAGGACTACTATGAGCGTCCGGCCATCGGCACTTTTCTGCGCTGCCTGCGGATTGCCAGCGCCTTCTTGGCAATGTTTCTGCCCGGGCTGTGGATCGCTCTGGTCGTCTTTCACCACGGCGTCATTCCGCGCGCGCTGTTCAACTCGATCGTCGCCGGGCGGGAAAACGTGCCGCTGCCCTCAATCCTGGAAGCCTTCTTGCTGCTGTTCGCCTTCGACATCGTGATCGAAGCCAGCACCAGGCTGCCCAGCGCTGTCGGTCAGGCGATCGGCATCGTGGGCGCCATCATCCTGGGACAGTCGGCAGTGCAGGCCAACCTGGTCAGTCCCGCCATGACCATAGTGGTGGCCCTGGCCGGCCTGGCCACATACACGGTGCCATCGCCCTCACTGCTCAGCCCGCTGCGGTTGCTGAAGTATCTGATCTTGGGCATCAGCAGCCTCTTCGGACTGTTCGGGATAGTTTGGGCTGTGATTGTGCTGGCCTTGCACCTGACTTCCATTCGTTCGTTTGGCTATCCCTATCTCTACCCGGTTGCGCCCTTCGATCCGTCCGGCATGCTGGACATCGTCGCTAGACTGCCGCTCTATCGCTTACAGCACCGCCCGACCTTCCTAGCCGCGGAGAACACGCGGCGCATGGCGGACGGCCTGCGTCCCACCCCGAGAAAGGAGTCTGACGACGATGCGGAATAGGCAACAGATCACCGCCATCCAACTGGCAATAGTGATCTACCTGATTGCCATCGGAACGATCTACTTCCCGGCCGCCGGCATCGTGGTCCCGCTGGCTGGAACTGCCGGCTGGATGGCGATCACCATTGCCTTTCTGATTGGGCTGCTCTGGGTGGGACTGGCTGTTCTGCTCTGTCACTGGGCCCCTTCTGGAAATTTCACGGAGGCCGTGTTCACTTGGTTCGGCTCTTGGGTTGGCCGCGGCCTCTTGGTCTACCTGCTGGCAATTGGAGTCTGGTTGGGCAGCTTGCTGATGCTGCAGGGCAGCTTGGTGTTCCATGCCATCGCCCTGCCGGCCACCCCACCGCTGGCCCTGACACTGAGCACACTCATCCTGATTGTGTGGACTGACCTCAAGGGAATAGAAGTCTACCTGCGGACGGTGCAGTTATTGTTCTTCCTGGGCGCCCCGCTGATCGCGGGGTTGCTGTTTGGCACCATCCCACTGGCGGACCTGGGCAGACTGCTGCCTCTGTTCGGCAAGGGACCGGTGGGACTGGCCAAGGCAACCTATCAGGCCTTGCCCTGGGCGATGGATGGCACGATCTTCACGCTGTTTCTGGGCAGCATGGTCTCGGACAAAGAACGCCTGGGCAGGTGGACGGTGCTGCCAATCCTGGCGGCAGGCCTGAGCCTGGCCGGGTTCGTGTTGCTCACCATTGCGGAACTGGGGATAGGGGTGGCTGAGTCATTCGTCTATCCCACGGCACAGTTAGCCCTCAGTTCACGCCTGGGTGGTTTCCTGCAGGGCCTAGAGCTCTTCTTCTACCCGCTCTGGCTGGTCACCACCTACATCAAGTCGACGGCCTTCTTCGTGTTGGCTTCCGAGTGCCTGTGCGGTTTTCTTCCGCCACTCAGGCAGCCATGGCGAGCACTGCTGCTCGGGGCAGCTTATCTCGCCATCAGCCGGATGCCGCAGAATATCAATGAAATGGCAGGTTCCATCGCCAGAGTGAACAACAGCGTGGTTGCGGCGTTCTACTGGTTGCTGCCCCTGCTCTTGATCCTGGCTTGGTGGAGAAGGAGGAAGCGGAGTGCAAAGGCATCGTAATCTGCTAGTTGTGTTGATGATCAGTTGCCTGCTGGCTACTGGGTGCTGGGATCAGGATGAGATCACCTCACTGGCCTCAGTCTCCGGCCTGGGCATTGACGCCACGGACAAACCAGGCATCATCCTGGTGACGATGCAAATTGCTGCCCCCACCGGTTCGGCCAGCGGCGGCGGCACATCGGAGGGCGCCAAGTTGCGAGTTATCTCCACTGAGGCAGAGACGATCCAGGAGGGAGTGACGCAACTGCAGACACGCCTGCGGAGGCGGCCGTTCCTGCTGCACCTCAACTTCGTCGTCTTTGGTGAGCGCCTGGCCAGAAGCGGCATCGATGGCATGGTCACCGGTTTGCAGGGCATGAGCCAGGTGCGGGGCTCCGTCCCAGTGTTTGTGGCCGCCGGCGATGCTGTTCAGGTGCTGCAGGCGCATTCCGGCATCGCTCGCTCACCGGGGCAGGATGTGAGCGACCTGTTGGACAACATAGCCAGTTCACCCATCGGCAACGCAACCACCTTGAACGACCTAGTTAACACGCTTACCTCGCTGGGCAAGGAACCGGCGATTCCGATCCTGGATTTGGTGCCACTCGACTTGATGTCCGGCACGGACATGCCGAACGACGGCACCGGCCAAAGCGGTCAGCGCTACCAGGAAGTGATGATGTATCGCACTGCCGTCTTCAAGCGAGACCGTTGGGTGGACACGCTGGATCGCTTTCAGACGAATACGCTTGTCCTCTTGCTGGGAGGCAGCCGCCAGGGCGTTGGGTCCACCCCCAACCCCAGTAACCCGGACGAGCCGTTTGCCTTTCAGTTTGAGAGGTTTTCTGTCGCTTACAGGGTGAACATGGACGATCAAGGAGTGCCGCGTTTTTTGTTGGATTCGAAGGCAACCATCCGCTTGCTGGAGGCTAGGGGTGGCTACGACCTGCGGCAAAACGGAACAAAGCCGCTCGAGCAGGCAATAGAATTTGACATGGTGCTAATGGCTCGACAGCTGACCGAGCAGTTGCAGGCAACCGGGGTGGATTCGCTCGGCTTGGGGCAGAAAATCGCCGCCCGCAACCCTAGCGCTTGGCGACAGCTAGAGCCGATTTGGTCGGATGTCTACCCCGAGGTGGAGGTTGAGATCAGGGCAGAAGCATCGCTTCGCTCTACCGGCCTGATCAGCAAAATATTCCAAACCAAGCGCTAGGCAGAAGACGCAGGTGGCAACTCAGGCCTCCTGCGTTCTCACAGCCTTGCCCTTTCTCTCCGTGGGCTCACGCAATCCCACCTTCCAAACCAGGAACAGCAATCCCAGCAAGCGCAGCGAAGAAGCGAGGTTGAACACGACTGACATGCCTGCAGCCTGGTAGATAGCCACCCCGATCACCGGAGCGAGGCAGGCTGTCAGATTGATGGCGGTGTTGAAGACTGCGATGTAGCTGGGCCGGGTGCTCTCATCGGGGGACAACCCCAGCAACGCGTTGAACAGAATCAGGTTGAAGCCTGCCCCCGTGAATCCGCTGAGCAGACTGAGCGGCACCAGCGGCCAAGCCGTCCGCACAAAGCTGTGTAACCAGGGTTGGGGCACAAAACCGAGAATGCTGATGAACAAAGCCAGGCGGTAGCCAAGCCGATCGCCCAGTCGTCCCCACCAACGATAGCTGAGGACAGACATGACCTGTGCAAAAACCGACAACAACCCGATGAACGTTCGGGAAAGGCCGATCACCCTGACGTAGAGAATCGTCCACATGGCGTTGGAGATGTTGAACCCGATGTGCACGATGAACATCGCCAACATGAACATCAGGAACCCGCGATCCCGCAGAGCGGCTCCTATCCCCCGCCACTGCAGCGCCGAGCCACGCCGGCCCGCCTTGGGCAGCGCTTCGATAGCTGGCCGTTCGGCGATCCTCCGCAGATAGCGGGTGGAGATCAAGAGTGCCACAAACGAGAGCGAAAAGATCAATGAGAAGTTATAGGGGTATGGCAGTCTATCCAGCAGTGGGCCAGCCAGCAGGGTGGCAGAGAGCTGCACGATGCCCAGCAGCATGTTGCGATCGCTGAAGATGCGGCCGCGCAATTGTCCAGGGAAGATATCCCCCATCATCGCAGTCCAGGCCACACCGGAGACGGTGCCTGGGAAATTGATCAATGAGAGCAGCAACACAAATAACCAAGCCCGGTAAACCGCCGGGATGGGCAGAAAAGGAATCAGCGCAAACAGCAGATAGCCAAACCGAAAGGCCAGGCCGAAAGGCACGACGACAGCCAACCGGCTGCCTCGCCGCTCCGTGATCATGGCCGCCGGGAACTGGGCCAGTAGCGTGACCAGCGCCGGCAACGAGGAGAGCAGCCCCAGCATGTTGTCGCTACCGCCAAGCGCCAACAGGTAGACGCCCATAAAGGAAGTAGTCAGGCCGACCATGACACTGTACCAGGCGCCATCCCAGATATTGTTCATGATATTGCGCCTGATGGTCGGATCGCCACTGAAGTACGTGAAGTAACGCGCAACTCGTCCCTTACTCCCCGCCAGCTTGATCACCTCCCATCCCCAAAATCAACCTCTATGGTCCCCAAAAAGGCCTGCATCTTCTCTTGACTCGAGTCTGTACACAGGCATGCCTGCTCCCAGTCAAATAGTACTTCGCCCTGTCCTCCGGGTTCCCTGCCGTCATTCGCGACCTTTTGCCGGAACGTTGGACCTCTACATCTGCGTATACTGCACTGAACAATTGCGCACATTGGTCAAAGCCAACTATAGGGTACATACCCAGGACGAAGGGAGGGAAAGGAAATGTCAGTCACGCTGTTTGACAACTACCTTCCCATCGACCGCTATGACCGAGGCGAGTTGAGTGCTCAGTTCAGAGCCTTGGCCGCAGCCACCTCTGGCAAGTATTCCGAGGCGGCGCTCAACTGGTACGTGAGCGGAAGCCAGTTGGTCGTGAGAGACATTTTTTGGCGCGGCTTTCCTGCTGGTCTGCGCATAGAACATGACTGGACTGTGCACACCGGCATCTTGCTCACTGTGCCGGCCGGCTCCGGCTACGAGATTCGCTTCAACAACATCTACGGCAGCGCATCGGGTGTGCCGATCATCGGACCGCCACGCGTAGAGTCTGACCTACTGGAGCAAACTCTGGTGGCACTGCTGCCCGAGACAGCATACTGGAAGCTGGCTCTGGCGCGAGAACCCTTCGCAGTGACGCTCGCGAAGGAGCGTCTGACGCTGGCGGTCTATCGCTTCTATCCTTACCAGTTCTACCTCGATGCATTGGACTATCTGAGTGAACTGGCGACCCGCCTGGAGAATGCGGCCAATCAACCATTACCCGTGAAGGCCGCCGTTTGCCCCGCCTCCCTGCCATGGACCAAATAAGCATGAGCCTTCCAATTCGGGGTGGCAAACACCCCGAATTATGTCGAGGCAGGGGTGGACAACCTGCAGGGCCTGCGGTATTATGGGGTGGGTCAAACCTCGGATTGAGCTGCTCACTGTCAGCCGATCCGCAATTTTCTTTTTGGGGGGTAATGATGACGATGGTGGGCGAGCTAAAGGTATTCGCGGGACAGGCCACGGAACCATTGGCAGCCGAGATTTGCCAGCGCCTGGGCATAAACCTCGGTAAGCGGGAGATTATCCAATTCAGCAACGACAATACGTTCGTCAAGATCAGCGAGAACGTGCGAGATTGTGACGTGTTCGTAGTGCAAACGTCATGTCCGCCGGTCAACCATAACCTGATGGAACTTTTGATCATGCTTGACGCTTTGAGGCGTGCTTCGGCTCGGCGCATCACTGTAGTTCTTCCACTTTACCCCTATGCTAGATCCGACAAAAAGGATCAACCGAGAGTTCCCGTCACCGCGCGTCTGGTGGCAGACCTGCTGACCACCGCCGGTGCAGATCGGGTATTGACAATAGACCTCCACTCCTCGCAGATTCAGGGATTCTTCACCATCCCCCTCGATCATTTGACCGCCGCCGATATGCTCTGCTCCTACTTTGGCGATAAGGGGATCGAAGATCTGGTTGTGGTGGCGACTGACGCGGGCGGCGCTAAGAAAGCCTCCGTCTATGCCAAATGGCTGAATGCTCCCCTGGCGATTATGGACAAGCGGCGCAGCGGCAATAATGACCAGGCCATGGTAGCCAACTTCATCGGCGACGTGGCTGGCAAGAACGTGGTCATCCTGGATGACGAAATTGACACCGCTGGGACTATCCGCGAGACAGTGAAGGCCCTGCGCCTGGCCGGAGCCAAGGACATCTATGTCGGCTGCACGCACGCCGTGTTCTCGGGACCAGCAGTTGAGCGTCTGGCCGAGTGCAATCTCAAGGAGTTGGTGATTACCAACACCGTCCCCACTCCCCACGCTGGCCTGAACTGCCTGACCGTACTCTCAGTAGCGCCAATCTTGGCCGAGGGTATCGGTCGCATTCACCGAGGCGAGTCGGTCAGCACGTTATTCCGTAGCTAGTCAGGATGGAGACGCCGAATCGCGACCAACTGAGAGTGCGCTACGGGGATGAGCAGGTGTTGGTGGTGCCGGCTGGGGTGCTGCAGCACCTGCCGACTGGAGTCAGTACGCTTGACGATCCGGCTGCGATGCTGCCTGCCACCAGTAGCCGACCGCGCTGGCAAGTGGAGCATGATCCAGCTTGGCGGCAACTCGTCTGCTACATCGTGCTGCGGCAGCAGCGGAAGCTGTTCTTGACGGAGCGGCTACGGGCTCAGGGAGAGGCACGACTGCACTCACTCTTCTCGGTCGGGGTTGGTGGGCACATCAACCTGGAGGACGGGGCCGAACCGCTTCAGAGCGGCTGGCGCCGGGAACTCGCGGAGGAGTTGGACCTCGACTGGTCTCCCGCAGAAGCTCTGCCTCGGGCGATCATCAATGACCTCTCCAATGAGGTTAGCCGAGACCATGTCGGCATCCTCTACTTGGTAGATGTACCGCCCGGAAGACGGGTAGCCATCCGCGAGACTGACAAGATGTGTGGCCAGTTTGTGGCCATGGACCGGATCAACGCAGATTTTTACTCCCGGCTGGAAAGCTGGTCGCAATTAGTGGTAGACTTCTTGCAGAAGGCTCAAGACTGAGCCTTCTTCTTACTTCTCAGACTAGCCTATACTGAAACATCTGAAGAGATGGGAGTGATTCCTTGTGAGTGAGTTGCTGATCGGCAATCAGGCGCCTGACTTCACTCTGCCGGCCTGGCCCGGCGAGAACATCACCCTCTCTGCTCTGCGCGGACGGGGTGTGGTACTCTTCTTCTACCCCAAAGACAACACCCCTGGCTGAACGAGTGAAGCTCGCGAGTTTCGCGAGAGCTATGCCGACCTGGAACAACATGGTTTTCTGGTCATGGGCATTAGCCGGGACAGCATGGCGTCGCACCAGAAGTTCTCCAGCAAGCTGGAGTTGCCGTACCCCCTGCTCTCAGATGCTGAGGGCGAGGTCTGCCGGGCATACGGTGTGCTGAAGAACAAGCTGCTCTTCGGCAAGGAGGTCACCGGAATTGAGCGATCCACCTTCCTGATCGGAAAAGATGGGGAGCTTCTGGCGATCTGGCGAAAGGTCAAGGCAGTCGGTCATGCGGAGCAAGTGCTGGAGCATGTCAGAAACAGCAAGCAGGAACTATGACCCACTTTGGGCAGACAAAAGTTGCGGTCTTGCCTTGACAGCGAATCTGTCCCGCGCGTATACTACTATAAATGTTGGGAAGAGTGCCTAGGGTTCCGCGCCGAAAGGCGGGCCGGTCCAAGCGGCACAACCCGTTTCGGGTACACCGTGGGTAGAAAAGACCCCAGCGGCAAGTTCCATTGGAACTTGTGCTGGGGTTTTCTTTATCCATTTTGGGGGGAGGCAAAGGACATGGAGGTTATTCGCACAGAGAAATTGCGCAAAGACTTCTGGCGACAGGAAAAAGGGGTGGGACTGCTCGGTAGCCTGCGCGGGCTGAAGAGCAACCCAGGGCAAGCAGTGCCAGCCGTAATTGACCTGGACCTGACGGTGGAGGCTGGAGAGACGATCGCCTTCATCGGTCCAAACGGCGCCGGCAAATCGACCACGATCAAGATGCTGACGGGTATCCTGCACCCCAGTTCGGGCAGTGCACAGGTGCTCGGCTTGACGCCTTGGATCGACCGCCAGCGGTTGGCCTTCCAGATCGGCACAGTCTTTGGGCAGAAATCGCAACTCTGGTATCACCTCCCCCCTGCCGACAGTTTCCTGTTGCTCAGCCGCATCTACGAACTGGATGACCGGGAGGCTCGCAAACGTCAGGCGGAACTGGTCGAGTGGTTTGACCTCCGGGATCTCTTTCACGTGCCCGTACGCAAGCTTTCGCTCGGGCAGCGCATGCGTTGTGAACTGGCGGCTGCGCTGCTGCATCGGCCGCAGGTGATCTTCCTGGATGAACCGACCATCGGGCTGGACGTCGTTGCCCGGCAGAAGATGCGGGACCTAGTGCGGAGCATCAACCGAGAGACTGGGGCCACCGTCTTTCTTACCTCTCATGATACGGGAGACATCGATCAGCTCTGCCGCAGGGTGATCATGATCAACCACGGGCAGGCAGTGATCGATCAGTCGATGCATGACCTGAAGCGCCGCTTTCTGCAGGAGAAGGTGATTCGGGTGCGACTGGAGCAGCCCCTGCTGGTTGCTCCGCAGATCGCAGGCGCAAAGGTGCTGAAGCACAAAGGGGCCGGCCTGAAGATCCTGCTGGACACATCTCGCCTCAGCGTCGATCAGCTCTACATGGCTCTCCGTGATCTATCGCCAATTGCCGACATCACGATCGGCGATCCGCCGCTGGAGGACATCATCGCCCGCATCTACGGCGACAACTTGGGGGCAGAGCAGGAGGTGTCAGCAATTGCTCTGGATGACGAAGATGCGCAAATACTTGGCAGTGAGCCAGGTAGCTGCCAACTCTAAACTCGCCTACTGGCAGGAGATGGGCGCTCGCGGCCTGTTCTTCGCGATCATCCTGTTCATCTTCTCACAGCTTTGGAGCAGTTTGCTGGGCAGCGACAGCCAGCTGGCCGGTTTCACCCGGCAACAACTGGTCTGGTATCTGACGATCACTGAAGTGATTACCTTGAGCGGTTCCTCGCTGCTCAGGCAAGTAGAACAGGATGTAAAGACAGGTCAAATCGCCTATCTCTTGCTCCGGCCGGCCAGCTATGTGCTCTACCAGGCCAGCTACTATGCCGGCGAAGTGCTCGTCGCCATCGGCTGCAATCTGCTGGTAGGCGCGACGGTGGCTACGCTATTGGTGGGCATGCTGCCACTCACCCTGACCAACCTGCTAGGGGCGCTCGCCCTCTTTCTGCTCGGTGGCGCGACGCAGTGCCTGTTGCTGCTCTCCATCGCCCTGCTCAGCTTCTTTGTGGAGGAATGCCGTCCGTTCTATTGGATCTACTCCAAACTGGTCTTCACGGCGGGGGGACTGTTCATTCCCTTGGATCTCTATCCCGGTCTGCTTAAGGTGGTGGCCAAGTCACTGCCCTTTCAGGCGATTGCCTACGGTCCCGCTAGGATGTTTGTGGGCGGGGGCATGGCAGAGTTTGTGCCACTGGCTATCACGGCAGCCATCTGGGCGGTAGCCCTGGCGCTCTTGGTGAACTGGCAGTACAGCAAGGGGGTGCAACAGGTCAATGTCAACGGCGGCTAAATACTGGCGTTTTCTGCTGGCACAATGGCAGGTCAACCTGTCTTCGGCCATGGCCTACCGCACCAGCTTTCTCACTCAGGCGCTGTTCATGATGTTGAACGACGTCTTCCTGCTCTTCTTCTGGTGGGTGCTGCTGCAGATAGTGCCAAACATTGGCGGTGCGGACATGTCACAGATCTGGCTGATGTACGGACTCTCGGCGGGAGGCTATGGCCTGCTCACCGTCTTCTGCGGCAACACCTTTCATCTGGCCCGGTTGATCTCAGAAGGGCAGCTCGATTACTATCTAGCGCTGCCGAAGAGCACCTTGCTGCACGTCCTGGTCAGCCAGACCGACTTCGCCGGCATCGGGGACCTCATCTTCGGGCTGATTGTGGGAGCAATGGGCTGCCGGGCCAACGATTCCAGCTATCTGCTGTTCCTCTTCTTCCTACTCACCTCCGCCGCCATCTTGGGGGCGTTCGTGGTGATGGTGCAGTCCCTCTCGTTCTTCATCGGCCGCAGCGAAGCAGCCAGTCAGCAGATCTCGCAGAGCATCATGAGCCTGGCCATGTATCCCGGCGGCATCTACCGCGGCGCCAGCCGCTTTCTGATCACCTTCATCATTCCGGCCGGCTTGATGGTGCACATGCCGGTGGAGGCGCTGCTCAGCTTCCGAATGAGCACTGTCGTGCTGGTGGCCTTGGCAGCGATCATCTTCTGGGGACTGGCCATCGCCGTCTTCCAGGCGGGACTACACCGCTATGAATCCGGCAACCAAATGCAACTCCGAGGCTAGTCCACTAGTTTTCCACGACCCCAAAGCTATCCCCTGGCGTCAAGCCTCAGTCCAGTTGGTTGGGCAAATAGCCTGACGTTCTGCAGTTTGCGACTTGACGCCGTGCTAGCCACCCCATGTTCCCTCCCTACATGCAGCAG